>JAPLLF010000603.1 GCA_026387715.1 Pseudomonadota bacterium | reverse complement strand
AGCCCTCGCCGCGCGCCACGCCAAGGGCCCGACGGTCACCTTCCCGATGAAGCCGGACGAGTACCGCAAGCTCTCCGGAGGCTAGGCCAAGCAAGGCCGATCCCGCAAGTACAACCCCTCCCGCGCCCTCCTCCGCTCACGCTGGCGACGGAAAAGCCACGCCGCCGAGCCCCCGAACCTCGCGCGCATCGTCCTCGCGGCACACCTTCGCCCTCGCGACGTCCTCGCGCCTTCGGCCGCGGCTCGACCCGTTGCCGCTCACGTAAAATCGAAGCCACTCTCTTAGCGCTCCTCAGAGCGTCGTCATCTCATCGCATCTTCGCCGCCCCGATCTCGTGGCTCGCGAGCCAGCTCGCGATCTCCTCTCGCGTGGCGACCAGCTCGCCGGGTGGGGAGGTTTCAAAGGTCTTTTGCGCGGACTCGGCCAGCTTTCGCGCTCGCGGGCGATCGGCGCCGACGATCCAGAGCGCCTTGGCCAGCTCGAAATCGTTCTCGGCGCGGGCCTCCGGGGCGAGCTGCGAACCCAGCGGATGGGCCGCGGCGCGCTCGGCGTCGGCGACGGCGAGCGCGGGTTGACCCAGCTCGAGGTGGATCTCGGACAGGGCGCCCAGCGCGATCACCGCGTCGGGATAGGGATCGTGGATCTGCTCGCTCACCGCGAGGGCGCGCTGGAACAGGGGCTCTGCCTCTCTCCACCGCTTCAGATCGGTCAGCGCGCCGCCGAGCTGCATCACCGCCTCGACCACCAGCGGGCTGTCGGGGCCATACCACCCCTCGCGGATCGACAGCGATCGCTCGAGATCGGGGAGCGCCTCCGCCGATTGACCGAGTCCGACTAGCGCGCTGCCACGGTGGATGAGCGCGCCGGCCACCTGCGGGTGGGCTGGGCCGAACAGGCGCTCGCAGAGCACCAGACTTCGCCCCAGCACCTCGATCGCCTCAGCCTGCTTCCCGGCCGCCGACAGGGCATGTCCCAGATCGCGCAGCACCTCGGCGACCTGGAACGAGTCGTTGCCGTACACCTTCTCTCGCAGCAAGAGCGCCGCGCGCAGCCCCACGATCGCCGGCTCCGGCTGGCCCAGCGCATTTCTCGCCGACGCGTCGAGGGTGAGACGGAACCCCTCGAGCTCGTCGCTCCCGCCCAGGTGCAGTATCGCCCCGCGCGCCAGATCGAGGGAGCGCAGGCCCTCGGCCTGGTTGAGCTGCGCGCCGAGCACCCACCCTCGAAAGGCCAGCGCCCGGGCCGTGAGATCGTCGCGCCCGCCGGCGATCCCTGCCGTCGACGCCTCCGCCAGCGTGGCTTCGCTCGCCTTCGGATCCCCGAGCTGGAACTGGAGCACCCCCAGCTCGTACTGCGCGGCGGCGAGCAAGGGAGCATAGGACTCGCGCTTTGCGGCGGCGACGGTCGCCTCGGCGATCGGCAAATCCTCCTGGTATTTTCCCGCGAGCGAGAGGGCCTTGATCTTCGCCAGCGAAGCATCGATGGAATCGAGCCGCTCTCGCGCCGCGGCGTCGGAGGGGCGGTGATCCCCCGCGGTCAGAGCCCGCGTATCGGCGCACCCCGCGACAGGCTCCAGCGCGGAGGCGGCCTGCACCGATTTGCCGAGAAGAGCGCCGTCCGCGCGCGCGAAGAGGGTCGTCAGCTCGCGCTCGGCGGCGAGCCGCTGCTGCAAACAGGCCATCCGCAAATCGAGCAGCACCTCCGATTGCTCGCCGCGCAGGCGCGTCGCCGCGCAGGCTTCGGTGTGGGCCGCGACCCACTCCGCGTTGTAGCGATCGAGGATCTGCTCCAGGCTCTTCCACACCTCGGGGGCGCCGGGGCGGCCCGTCGCGACGAAGGCCCGCTCCACCTCGGCCTTTCGCGGCGGATCCCACACGCCGACGAGCTTCTGCTCGGCGCCGGCGCAGATC
>JAPLLF010001158.1 GCA_026387715.1 Pseudomonadota bacterium | reverse complement strand
AGAAGTCGGGGAGGGCGAGGACCGTGAGGACCGTGCTCCCCTCGATGCCGAACGCGAGCCAGAGCAGCGCCCCACGGGGGCGCCCGCGCCGCACCAGCCATGTCGGGATGACGACGCAGACGATGAAGTAGACGGTCGCGGCGCCGAGCACGAGCACGAGCTCGCGATGCCAGGACACGATCGCGGCGGCGCCGTAGAGGCAGACGCAGAGCAGGTACGACAGCCCCAGGAGCCGCAGCGTGCGCTGCAGCGCGCGACCCTCATCCAACCCACGCCCCGTCGGTGTCATGCGATCAGATCGGGAGATCGGGCTTGAGCTGGATGAACAGCTCGTCGAGCTGCTTCTGCGAGACGTGCGTCGGGCAGTCGGTCATCAGGTCCGACCCCTTCTGGGTCTTGGGGAACGCGATCACGTCGCGCAGCGAGTCGGAGTTCGAGATCAGCATCGCCAGCCGATCGAGGCCGAACGCGACGCCGCCGTGCGGGGGCGGCCCGTACTTGAACGCGTCGAGGAGGAAGCCGAACTTCGCCTTGCGGTGCTCCTCGGAGATGCCCAGCGCCGCGAACACGCGCGACTGCAGATCGCTGCGATGGATGCGGATCGAGCCACCGCCGACCTCGTTGCCGTTGAGCACGAGATCGTACGCCCGCGCGAGCACGCGCTCCGGGGCGGTCTCGAGGAGCTCCTCGTCCTCGGCGCGCGGCGACGTGAACGGGTGGTGCGCCGCGGCGACGTGGCCGTCCTCGATCTCGAACAGCGGCGGATCGATGAGCCACATGAACTGCCACTCGCCCTTCCGGATCAGCCCCAGCTTGTCGCCGATGAACAGCCGCAACGCGCCCGCGGTCGCGTTGGCGACCTTCGCCTTGTTCGCGACGAACAGGATCGTGTCGCCGCTGTGCGCGCCGGCGACCCGGTTGACCTCGTCGCGCGCGCTCTCGGCGAAGCCCTTGAGGCCGCCGGTCCACACGCCGCCTTCGCCGACCTTGACCCACGCGCACTGCGCGCCGAAGCTCTTCGTGAAGTCCGGCAGCCCGTCGAGGATCTTGCGGGTGAGGGCAGGGTTGGCCGGGATGCGGAGCGCCTTGACGATGCCGCCCGCGGCGATCGCGTCCTCGAAGATCTTGAACGCCGAGGTCTTGCACGCCTCGGTCACCTCGCAGAGCTCGAGGTCGCAGCGCAGGTCCGGCTTGTCGACGCCGTACTTCGCCATCGCCTCGGCGTACGTCATCCGGCGGAACGGCGCCGGGATGTCGACGTCGAGGATCTCCTTCCACAGCTTGGTGACGAGCCCCTCCATCATCTTCTGCAGGATGGCCTCGTTGACGAAGCTCATCTCGATGTCGATCTGGGTGAACTCCGGCTGCCGATCGTTGCGGAGATCCTCGTCGCGGAAGCAGCGCACGATCTGGAAGTAACGCTCGAAGCCCGCGACCATCAACAGCTGCTTGAAGATCTGCGGCGACTCGGCGAGCGCGTAGAACTCGCCCGGGTTGAGGCGCGACGGCACGAGGAAGTTACGCGCGCCGCCCGGCGTGTACTTCACCATGAACGGCGTCTCCATCTCGAGGAAGTTGTTGTCCCCGAGGTACTGCCGGGTGAGGCGCGTGATCTTCGAGCGCGTCATCAGTGACTTCTGCAGCTTGGGACGGCGCAGGTCGAGGTAGCGGTACTTGAGGCGCACCTGCTCGTTAGTGTCGATCGCGTCCTCGATCGAGAACGGCGGCGTGTCGCTCTTGGAGAACACCTCGATCGACTTGACCCACACCTCGATCGCGCCGGTCGAGAGCTTGTCGTTGACCATCGTGCCGCGCGAGCGGACCTCGCCGGTGATGCCGATGCACCACTCCGAGCGCAGATCCTTGCCGACCTCGAGCGCCTTCGGATCGAAGGCCTCGTCGAACACGAGCTGGGTCTTGCCGTCGCGGTCGCGGAGATCGATGAACACGGCCTTGCCGTGATCGCGTGACGACTGCACCCACCCCGTCAGGACGACCTGGGCGCCTGCATCGGTAGCCCGCAGGGCTCCGCAGTTGTGAGTTCGGGTGTGGTTCGCCAAAAACGCGCTCATGGGAGGCGGACTCTAACTGATCTTGCTGCATCGCGTGAGATCCCTGGGGACGGGTGCACGGTGGTCAAATTTCCCAACAGTTGCGATCAGATGAGATCCCTTCGTCGGTCGAGAATTTGATCCAACGCGGAGTGCCGCGATAGCATTTTTGAATCGGGAGGCGAGGGGAAGCGAGGCGAGCCCGGGGCGGCTCGGTCGGGATTTGTGCGTCCGCACGAGGATAATGATGTGCTTCAATAAGAGGGCCCGAGGTTGAGTGATTTGAGCGAGTCGTTGCCCCATTCATCGCGTTCATCGAGCTTCGAGTCTCCCTGTCATCACGGGGATTCGATCGGTGCGGTCGATGCGATCGACCTGGACGCCGAGACCGTCGACGAGATCGATGCGCAGGCGAGCCGCGCCGTCGAGCTCGCGGACGCGCTCCGCAAGGCCAAGAAGACCACCGCGCCGCTCGTCGACGAGGTGATCCTCGACGCGCAGGACAGCCTCGAGCGCCGCATCCGCGCGCACCTCACCAAGGGGCGCGTCGTCGTCACGCTCACCGACAATCGCTACACGATGATCTCGGTGCGGCGGTCGGCGAAGGGGGTGAAGGCCCGCTACGAGGTGCGCCTCCACCACATGTTCGCGGACGCCGATCCGGTGATCACCCGGGCGCTCGCGAAGTACGTCGCCGAGAACGACGCCGCCGCGTCACGGGTGCTCGGTGACTTCATCGATCAGAACACGACGACCGTGCGCGACCGCGCGCGCCGTCAGCAGGCGCCGACGCTGATCTTCACCGCCGGCGAGCAACACGATCTCCGCGAGATCTTCGACGAGCTCAACGCCCAGTACTTCGGGAACAAGATCGACGCGGCGATCACGTGGGGCGCGCGGACCGGGAAGCCGAAGCGGCGCAACAGCATCAAGCTCGGCAGCTACGCCGTCGAGGATCGCCTGATCCGCATCCACCGCTCGCTCGATCGCGCGTTCGTGCCGCGCTACTTCGTCGCGTGGATCGTCTTCCACGAGATGCTCCACCAGGTCCACGACATCCGCGTGAAGAACGGTCGGCACGAGTTCCACTCCAAGGAGTTCATGTCCGACGAGGCGCAGTTCGCCAACTACGACGAGGCGCGGATCTGGGAGCGCCAGAACCTCGACGCCATCCTCACGTACTGACATATTCTAGCGGTCAGTGAAATTCGAAGGCCCCGACGTCGCGCCCGCCGCCCTGAGGTCGAAGTGTTCCGTCGAAGTCGAGGCTCGGTTCCACGGGGGTTGTGACAGCGGTGTCGATCGCAGGGCTTCCGGCTAAGAGGTGGAGGTCGTCGTTCAGCGGATCCACGAACCTCGGATCCATGATGATCGTGCCGGTCCCAACGCTCGTTGCTTGGGGAAACGCGAGGTTCTTCTCGAACACACACCTCGTTCCATTGTTCACCATCGCGTTGGTTCCGAGCACCGATGCGAAGATGTTGTTCACGAACGAGATCCCGATCGGCGTCGCCGCGTCCACGCCACACGCCACCGCGCCATCGGCATCGTCAGGGTTGAATACCGTGCTGTAAGCGATGTCGATCCTCGTGCTCATGGCAGCGGGTGCTAGCCCTGTGAGGTCGAGGTGGTGGATCACCGAGTTCTTGATGCTCACCACTTGTCGCGAGCTGGCGCTCGTGAGGAAGTGGAGACCCTCGAATTTGCTCTGGTCGATGTCAGCGATGACGTCGTAAGCCAGCTGAAAATAGGTACGTGAGACAAAGCGTTTCGCGCTGAATTGACAGTTCGAGACCGAACCGCCAACCAGTCCCAGCACGTCACGGAGTACCAGCGTCGCGGCGGCGTTGTTGCAGATGAACGTATCCGCGGTAAGTCCCCGAACCTTCACGGTGTTCCGTCCCACCGAAAGTGACTTGATGGTGGCGCCAGTGCCAACGAGCGAAAACGAAGTCGTTGCTCCTAAGGCATCCAGGTACTGACCTGGGAGCAGGCGCACCCACGGGTGAGCCGAGTCGGCGAGGCTTGCTGCCCGCGCCAGGGTGCAAGGTGCCACGTGTGTACACGCCGCGAACTCCGTCCCGATTGGGTCGGCATAACGGATCGCATTCGCGTCGACGCAGGCTCCCGCATCTACATCGCACACGGTACTCGCGCATTCATCGTCGAGAGCGCACCCCCGGCAGGTGCCCGCGTCGCAGATGGGGGTGGCGGAAGGGCAGTCATTCATGCCCACCCTGCATTCGTCACAGGTACCCACCACACAAAACCGTGAATCTGGATCGCCACCGAACCCTGGGCATTGTCCGTCGCTGTTGCACGACTCGACACACGTTTCCCCCCCGCAGAACGGCGCGCTCTCGTCGCAGCCGCTTGATGTGCTGCACGCCTGGGCGATGCACTGGTTCCCTCGACAGAGCAACCCTTCATCGCAGGGCGAGATCGAAATCCCGAGCGTGTTGCAGGCGGCCTCGTCGGTGCAACAGAGGTTGGGGTTCTTCTTCGTGCAGCCGATGGCTAGGGTCGCGAGGATCGAAGCAAGCAAGAAGACATGCATCACGCACCCCTATCATCCGATCTCTCGCGGGTTGCGCCGAAAAAACGGTTGAGCACGATTTAGCTGCCGGGGCGCTCGCCGCGCTTGGCGGCGAAGACGATCCCGTCGACCAGGTGGTCGGCCAGGGCGGCGGCGTCGCCAGCGTCGATCCCGGCGTACCAGATCCCATCCGGGTAAACGACCGCGTTGGGGCCATCGAAACACGGGCCGAGGCACCCGGTCGGCGTCACCAGGATGTCGGTGGCGTGTCGTCGGAGAAGCTCGCGCTGCACCCCGGTGATGATCCCCTCCCCAGGTGCCCCGCAGGTCGGCTTTCCGCTCCCGACGGCATTCACACACACGAACAGATGACGCGCCACGCCGCCGATTTTGTCGTCTCTCCCGCTTGAGCGCCAGCGCGCACGGCGCGACAGTCTCGTCGCCCTGTCGACTCCGCAGCATCACATCATCAAGGAGACGTCGGAGACGCTCTCTCGCTTGCTCCAGGACGAGTTCAAGCGCAACGGCTACAAGCGCGTGCACATCGTCGAGCAAGCGCCCAAGCCCGATGCGATCGAAGGCAAGTTGCCGGCGGTCTCGGTCTATCTCTACCAGCTCTCGATCGATCCCGAGGGGACCGACTCGACGCCACACTCCGAGCTCGTCGAGGTCGCGCAGGAAGACGGCACGTACAAGGAGTTCTTCCGGCGGCGTCGCCTGTGGGTTCGTCTCGACTACTTGCTGTCGGCGTGGGCGCAGACCCCCGAGGACGAGCAGCTCCTCATGGGGCTCATCATCCGGACGATCATGGAGAACCCTGAGATCCCCCGCGACCGGCTCAAGGGGAACTCGTTCGAGGACGACTTCAAGTTGAACCTCACGCTGTCGCAGCGCCTCGACGAGGGCACGCTCGCGAGGTTCTGGGGATCGCTCAACCAGCCCGTCCGTCCCGCGATCCAGGGCTGGACCGCGATCCCGATCCTCCCCGAGAAGCTCGAAGAGTTCAAACGCGTCCAGACGCGCCAGCTCGAGTACAAGTCGATCACCGATCCACGCGTCAGCGAGACGGGGCCCTCGGGCAATCCGTTCCTCGCGGCACGCCGCCTCGATATCGGCGGGGGAACACCCCCCAAGAAATAGTTTCCGTCGACGGGCGGACGAAGACCACCGCCGTCGTCATTTGACCAAAGGGAAAAGCACACATGGCAACGAGTTACCTGTCTCCAGGCGTCTACGTCGAAGAAGTCGATCGCGGTTCAAAGCCCATCGAAGCTGTCGGTACCAACACCGTCGGCTTCCTCGGCGAGTCGGCCAAGGGCCCGCTCAACGAGTCCGTCCTCATCACCAACTGGTCGCAGTTCGTGAAGACGTTCGGTGATTTCAAGGACTGCAGCGAGCACCTCGCGCACGCGGTCTACGGCTTCTTCAACAACGGCGGCTCGCGCTGCTTTGTCGTGAACGTCGGGGCTCCCGAGCACGCCAAGGTCGAGACCAAGCCTGCCGCGACCGACAAGAAGGACGAGAAGGCTCCGGCCGTCGTCGTCGCTGGCGGTGGTCGTGACGGCCTCTACATCGGCCGCGATGGCGGTCCCGGTGCGCGCAGCGGCCTGAAGTGCTTCGAGGAAGTCGACGAGATCGCGATCGTCGCCGCCCCGGGCCAGGTCTCTCCCGCCGTTCAGGACGCGCTCCTCTCGCACTGCGAGATGCGCAAGGACCGCTTCGCGGTCCTCGACTCCCCGGAGACGATCACCGGTGGCGTCGACAAGCTCCCGAAGCCGCGCGACTCGAAGTACGGCGCGTACTACTTCCCCTGGATCCAGGTCTACGATCCCGATAAGGGCAACATCTTCGTCCCGCCGTCGGGCCACATCGCGGGCGTCTACTCGCGTACCGACAGCGAGCGCGGCGTCCACAAGGCGCCGGCCAACGAGCTCGTCCGTGGCGCGCTCGGGCTGAAGTACAACGTGTCCAAGGGCGAGCAGGATCTGCTCAACCCGAAGGGCATCAACGCGATCCGCTTCCTCAATGGTGGCATTCGCATCTGGGGCGCTCGCACGCTGTCGAGCGATCCGTCGTGGCGCTACATCAACGTTCGCCGCCTCTTCATCATGGTCGAGTCGTCGATCGAGCGCGCCACCCAGTGGGTGGTGTTCGAGCCCAACGACCATCGCCTGTGGAAGCGCGTGCAGCGGACGATCGCCTCGTTCCTCACGCTGTTGTGGCGTAACGGCGCGCTCATGGGCACGTCCCCGGAGCAGGCCTTCTACGTGAAGTGCGACGACGAGACGAACCCGCCCGAGGTGATCGACGCCGGCCAGCTGGTCGTCGAGATCGGTCTCGCGCCGGTGAAGCCCGCTGAGTTCGTCATCTTCCGTATCGGTCAGATGGCGTCCGGCGGCGGCGTCGAGGAGTAACGATCGATCTCTACCGCTCCGAACCAGTTCGGGGCGTGTCTTACGCATCTGTGAAGTAGGAAGGATCGACTTCACGGGTGCGTAAGAGACGCTGAAAATAGCGGGCACCCAGGGCATACGGCCGCTGGGTGGACCTGACGGCTCCACAGGACGGACGAAAGACGACTCTGTAAACGGTCAGGGGGATCATCGGTGACCACAAGGTAGGGGGGAGTTCCCGAAGGGAACCAGGGGAAGGTTTTGTAGCGTTGTGGCCGCCGACGCTCTCCGTGCCGGGCCGGCAAATGAACGAAATGATAGGGAGATTCTGAACATGGCTGATGCGCGCACGTATACCGGTGGACGATTCTCGCTCGACGTCGATGGCTTCAACGTTGGCTTCCTCAAGAAGTTCAGCGGCCTCTCCATGGAAGCCGACATCGTGGCCAACGACCTCGGCCCCGACAACATCCAGAAGAAGCACGTCTCCAACATCAAGTGGACGCCCGGTAAGGCGACCGTTGGTATGGGCATGGGCAAGGGGATGTACGAGTGGATGAAGGCCGCCTTCGACAAGGGCTACGTCACGAAGAACGGCACGTTCACGTCGGCCGACTTCAACTACAAGGCGCAGTCGTCGCTCACGTTCTTCAACGGTCTCATCACGGGTGTGACCATCCCCAAGCTGTCCGGTGACAGCAAGGACGCCGCGTACTTCGACATCGAGTTCGAGGCGGAGCAGGTCCGTTGGGCCAAGGGTGGCGGCGAAGACATCCGCGGCAAGATCGGCCCGAAGCAGAAGTCGTGGCTGTGCGCGAACTTCCGCGTCGAGATGGGTTCGCTGCCGTGCAACCGCATCGCGTCGGTCGACTCGTTCACCTGGAAGTGCGCGGTCGCGGCTGACCAGATCGGCATCCACCGCGAGCCGACCAAGCACCCGGCCAAGGTGACGGTCCCCGACCTCAAGTTCGCGATCTCGTACGCCGATCACCAGGCGTGGGCCGAGGCGGCCCGCAAGTGGTTCGTCGACGGCAAGCACCTCGAGGCGGACGAGATGTCCGGTCGCATCGTCTTCCTCGGCCCGGACATGAAGGAGGAGATCGGCGAGATCGACCTCATGAACTGCGGCTTCAAGAAGTTCTCGGACGAGGACGCCGAGGCGAACTCGGAGAAGATCAAGCGCTTCAACGTGGAGCTCTACGTCGAGAAGATGACCTTCAAGATCAACAGCTACGACGCGTGATCTCTGATCTCTTCGAGCCTCGAACCTAGTTCGAGGTCGGGGACTTCAACTAAGATAGCGGCCTGTTCGGGGAACCGAGCAGGCCGTTCTCGTTTCCGGACGGTCTGTTCTCTCCTCTTCACCGAGGGTTCGATTCGATGGCGTTCAAGACTCAATACTCGTTTCGCCTCCCACGCGGCTTCGTCGACGAGGACGGCAACGTTCATCGCGATGGTGTGATGCGCCTCGCGACGGCACGCGACGAGATCCTGCCGTTGCAGGACTATCGCGTGCAGAGCAACCGCGCCTACCTGGTGATCGTGCTGCTGTCGCGCGTGGTCACCAAGCTCGGCGAGCACAACCACATCACGGTCGACATGGTCGAGAACCTGTTCTCGACCGATCTCGCCTACCTCCAGGAGTTCTATCGCAAGATCAACGAGGAGGGCGGCACACCCAAGCACCACATCCAGTGCCCGAAGTGCCAGCACGAGATGGACGTCGACATGGTCACCGGTGCGCTGATCGCCGAGGATGGAGGTAGTGGCCAGGCTGGCCCGGGGTGAACTGGGCGGCGGTCGCCACGTACCCGCGCGAGCAACTCCACCAAGAGGTCGCGTACATCGCGTACCACTTTCACTGGTCGATCGACGACATCCTCGACATGGAACACGAAGAACGTCACGTCTGGCTTCGCGAGATCGCGCGGATCAACCGCGAGATCAACGAAGCACGTCGACGCTGATGGAGTTTGATCATGCGCATGCGACCGTCCGCAGATCCTAGAGCACCCGGCATCTACCAAACGTTCGACTCGGTGGCAGTCCCACCATTGTCGATCGCGAACACGCGTATCGCGGGCTTCACGGGGATCACCCAGAAAGGTCCGATGAACGAGCCGACGCGGCTCGCGAACTGGGACGAGTTCCTCGAGATCTTCGGCTACACGACCGACTCGTATACGAGCGATGCGGTCTACGGATTCTTCAAGAACGGGGGCACCGATTGCTGGGTCGTGCGCGTCGCGCACAATCCACCGGCCAACGAGCTCGCGAAGATCGAGCACGCCGCGTGCGCCGAGTATCAGATCGAGGACGACTGGAAGAAGCCGTCGCTGAAGATCCGATCGCTCAACGAGGGTTCGTGGGGCAACTCGATCTGGTTTCGCTGCGCGCACGCCCCGGGCGCCCAGGCGTTGCTGACCCGCGATCTCGACATCGGCTTCGGCGAGGCCCAGCTCAACTCGACGCGTGGGTTCGAGGTCGGCTCGCTGGTGAGGATCTACGATCGCGAGAACTCCGACTACATCGTGATCACCGAGGTCGCCGACAAGATCATCCGGTGGTCGACCTCGACGCCGGTCAATCGCCGGCATCGCGCGGCGGCGCCGACCCACCTCGAGGTCCTGACGTTCGAGCTCCACATCGCGATGAAGGAGCGCCGCGAGATCTTCAAGGGACTCCAGATGCATCCGTCGTCGAAGAGCTACGCCCCGCGCGTGGTCTCGCAGCGGAGTCGCCTGGTCCGGCTCGAGGATCTCGAGACCCGCTCGCCGGTGCCGCACAACTTCCCGCATGCGTTGCCGATGACGCGGCTGGCGGGTGGACGCGATGGGACGGACCTCATCACTCCCGAGGACTTCATCGGTCACGACTTCGGTCCAGGTGAGCGATCCGGGTTGCTCGCGCTGGCTGCGAACGAGGAGGTCGCGCTCCTGGCGATCCCCGACACGATGCTGTTCTTCGAGCGCGAACCCGGACCGAGCGGCGAGCTCAAGGCGCAGCGCCTTCAGGATCAGCTGATCTCGATCTGCGAACTCCAGAAGGATCGCTTCACCGTCCTCGACATCCCGCAGAGCAAGGACATCGAGTGGGTCCGTCGCTGGCGTCGCCGCACGGACTCGTCGTACTGCGCGTACTACTGGCCGTGGCTCAAGGTCGTGAACCACGAGGATAAGTCACGGGTCGTGCCGCCGTCGGGGTTCCTGCTCGGATGCTACGCCCGACGCGATCTCGAAGGGGTCCACCACGCTCCCGCGAACATGGAGATCGAGGGCGCGCAAGATGTATCCCTCCGGATCACCGAGGATCACATCGGCATCCTGAACGCCGAAGCAGTGAATACCTTTCGGCTCCAGCGGGGTGTACGTGCATGGGGTACCCGTACGGCTTCGTCGGATGCCCAGTGGCGATACATCCCGATTCGCCGTCTTTTCATCATGTTACGACGTTCTCTCGAGGCGGGATTCGCCTGGGTGGCGTTCGAGCCGAACAACCACACGACCTGGGACCTGGTGAGGGATCGAACCCTCGCATTTCTTTCGGATCTCTATTCGAAGGGGATGCTGGGGGGAGGGAATCCCGAACAGGCCTTCTTCGTAAAATGCGATGCTGAGACCAACCCCCCCGATCAGATCGATGGCGGAATCTTGGTCTGTGACGTCGGGGTAGCCCCCATCGCACCCACCGAATTCATCATGATCTCGCTGACGCAGACGATGACGACGCCGACGTAAGGAGCGAACCGACCCCATGGCTTCCAACAACTCAGGCCGCAAAGATCCTCTTCCGGTATTCTGCTTTCGGGTCGTCCTCGACCTGGCGGGCGGTTCGGACGTTGCGGTGTCGGCGTATTTCAAGTCGGTCTCGGGGCTCAAGTACGAGACCGAGAGCATCCCGGTGAAGGAAGGCGGCACGAACGACACGACGTTCATGCTCGTCGGGGCCACGAAGTGGTCCCCCCTCACCCTCAAGCAAGGCTTCACCGAGTCCTCGGCGCTGCTCAAATGGCGCGAAGAGTGGATCGTCGGACAAGGCACCCGCATCGGTGGCACGATCCAGCAGCTCGATACGGCGCTGAACGTGAAGTCCTCGTGGAAGTTCACGCGTGGCTGGCCCACGAAGTGGGAGATCTCCGAGTTCGATGCCTCGAAGAGCGAAGTCGCGATCGAGACGCTCGAGATCACCCATGAAGGTCTGAAGAAGGGCTGAACGCGATGACCAGAGACAGCGAACCACGTGCGTTGAGTGCGGCGCTTGCCGGGCCGGAGCTCGTCACGCGTGGCGCCGGGCTCGCGATGCACGTCGCGAACCGGCACGTCGAGCGATGGGCACCCGAGGGAGCAGGCGCTTCCAAGGTGCGTCCCCTCCGTTCGCTCGGCTTCGTCGATCGCCTGGTCGCACCGTGGCTCGAGACGGCGACGCGGTCTGCTGGTCTCCGCATGTTCTCGCAGTACGCGCGCGCCGGTCAGCCCGAGCGCGACGGCAACGCCGTGTCGTGGGTGTTTCCGCGTCCCTGGTATCAAGACGAGCTCGACTGGATGGCGGCTGCTCGCCAGACCACGTCGCTCGAAGCGACGAACGCCCCGACCCCGACGATGCTGACGACGCGTGGCACCTATGTCGCCCCGACCTCGCGGGCGCAGGGGTCGACGTTCTCGCCTTCGTTCTCTTCGCAGCACGTGATGCCATCGGCGCTGTACGAGTACGTTGCACCGTCGCTATCCATCGCGCAGCCGACGATGGCCGGGACGACCAACGCCCCGACGATCGGTCGCCGTGATGCGTACTCGCCCCTGGTGTCGCTCGCCGCAGTCCAGGCGGCGCAGATCGCGCAGCGCGTGTCACCGTCGACGCCGTCGATCGGGTTGCGCGGCGTCCTCGCGTCGTTCGTCGAGCGCTCGATGGCATCGACCGCACGGGCGGCCGAGATGGTTCCATCCCGCATCGCCGCGTATGCCCCCGAGATGGTGACGCCACCGTCGCCACGTCCCGAGGGTGAAGACTTCGTGTCGTCGTCGTCGTCGTCGTCGTCGTCGCCGTCGCCGTCGCCGTCGTCGTCTCCGTCGTCTCCGATGTCGCCCTCGTTGTCGACGATGGCTCCTTCGCCGATGATGGCTCCTTCGCCGTCGATGATCGAAGCGGCGACGCGATACGCCGAGCAGGTCGCCGAGCAACGCACCCGGATCGTCGAGCTCCAGCGTGTCTCGCGCCAGGTCGCCGAACGTCAGGCGATCGCGGTTGCCGCGAATGCCGCGATCGCGCCCTCTAGCTCTTCTGCGTCTTCTGCGTCTTCTGCGTCTTCTGCCGCCTCTTCGGCCTCCTCGGCGGCGTCGGTATCTCCGACCGCGGTGGCTGATGCGGAGGTGCGTGCACGTATCGTTCGTGCGGCCGAGGTCGCGCAGCGTCAGTCGTTGCAGCAGCACTCCTCCGAGGTCCGTCAGCGAGAAGCGGTCGCCCGTGCGGAGCAGACCGTGCAGCTCGAGACCGAGCGTACCCGGGTCGAAACGCAGATCGCTCAACGCGTCGCCGATCGTCGCCGGATGCACGATCAAGCGCGCGTGGAGGCATCGGCACACGCATCGAACGCACCCGCGACGAACGCACCCATCACGACGGCCGTGACCGCCTCGTCGGTGGCCGAACCTCGACAGGTGCCGAGCGAAGTGATCGCGGCGATCGCAGCGCTCCCGCCCGAGTTGCAGCGCGTCCTCTCCTCACGGATGGGTGATGCCCGTCGTGGTCGCCCCGACGACGTGATCACGGTCATCAATGCGCTCGGCGAGTCGCTGCGTGCGGCCGAGATCATGGCACGAGGTGCAGCTGCGAATCGCGCACCCGAAGTGACACGTGGTCCACGGCTGGTGATGCCGGCCGGACTCGGTGGGCTCGTCTCGACGATCCAGTCGAGCGAAGTCAGTGCCCATGCCCCGACGATGCGGATGCCAACGTCGACGTCGGCCTCCACGATGACGTCGCCGTCGATGATGGCCCCGACGATGATGGCCCCGACGACGATGATGGCCCCGACGATGACGGCGCCGACGTTGCGGATGCCGACCATGTCCTGGCTCGCGCCGCCGACGACACGCCTCCAGACGTCCATGACGAATGCGCCGACCAACGCCCTCGCTGCCACGGCCGCGCATGCACCCACGGCGCTGCACCACGTCGCGTGGGCCGATCGCTGGTTGGCGCGCTTTGCTGGCGCGACGTCGCGCTCGCTCGAGACCCTCGACGTGACCGGCGCGGGCATGGTCGGCACGCGCATGCAATCGCTCGCGAGTGCTTCACCCCATGAAGTGTTCGTGGCGTTCGAGGGAAATGACGTCGAGCAGGCGCCGATGACACGGGTCGACGAGCGTGGCTTCGTGTCGACGGTGTCGTCGCGTGCCACCTCCGCGCCGTCGCTCACGATTGTTGCCTCGCCTTCGGCTTCTTCGGCTTCATCTTCCTTCTCTTCGTCGTCTTCGTCGTCTTCGTCTTCGTCGTCTTCGTCGTCTTCGTCTTCGTCTTCTTCGTCATCGTCTTCGTCTGCTTCGCCATCTGCTTCGGCGTCGCCAATGACCAAGATCGTCGCGTCCGAGCGCTACGACGACAACGCCGAGACCCCCGATGACGTGTTCGCGTCGATCGCCGCCACGGCCTCGCGTCGTCGCGGCGAGGCCGTGCGCCCGTCCGTCCCGAGCTCGTCGGCATCGTCGGCACCGAACCTCACGCCGGTTCCGGCGGAACGTCCGGCCTACATCGACACGCTCGCACGTGGTGTGCCGTCGTCGCCTGATGCGGGTCTCTCTGCGCAGCTCGCGGCTTCGCCGTTCGCGGCGGCGCTGCATCATGTCCTCCCGATCACCGCTTCGCGGACGTTCGATGTTCGCGCGCTGTTTGGCACCGAGCTCGGCTCGAGCTTCCTC
>JAPLLF010001093.1 GCA_026387715.1 Pseudomonadota bacterium | reverse complement strand
CGAGCGCCTCGGCGACGAGCTGGCACTGCTCGTTGGTCCGGCACAGCACGGCGACGTCGCTGGCGATCGCCGGGCGCGTCAGCGTGGTCTCGCGATCGCGGACGAGCGGCGGGGTGGCGAGCAGGTCGCGGACGCCGGTCGCTGCGGCGCCGGCGAAGTTCGCCTTGTTGGTGCGCCCGGGCGAGACCAGCGGCCAGTGCTCGACGATCGCGCCGAGCCCCGCCGGCTCGACGACCAGCGCGGGGCTGAGCCGCGTGCGGTCCTCGGGCATGCCGTGGTGCAGGAACGCGCGGGCGAAGAGGTCGCTGGTGAGCTCGACGAGCGCGGGCCGGCTCCGATACGAGACCGACAGGGTCTCGAGCTCGCTCGGGTGACCGACGGCGGCGACCGCGGAGCGCACGAGCTCGGGGTCGGTCGTCGTCGCGGTGAGCGACTCGATCACCGCGTCCATCAGCGCGGGGTCGGTGCCGCGGAAGCCGTAGATCGCCTGCTTCTGATCGCCGACCCACACGGATTCGCGCGCGAGCGACGCGAGCTCGAGGAAGATCGCGAGCTGGAGCGGGCTGGTGTCCTGGAACTCGTCGATCAGCACGAGATCGAGCTGGCCGGCGAGCGCCGCGCGCACATCAACGCGACGGAGGAGCTGGAGCGCGAGGGCCTCCTGGTCGACGAAGTCGATCACGCCACGCTCGCGCTTGTGCGCCTGGTACGCGGTGAGCCCGGCCGCGGCGATCTCGAACAGCAGGCGGATCAGCCGGTGCATCTCGGCGCGCAGCCGGGGATGGCGGACGTGCTCGGCGGCCACCGCCATCACGGGGTCGGCCGCGGCCTTGGACTTCTTCGTGGGAGTCGACTTGGCGAGCCTGGCCCAGTCTCCCCAGCGCAGGCTGCCGCGCGCGAGGTCGCGGCGTGCCGACCGCAGGATGTCGAAGTAGGTGGCCGTGCCGGACGTCGTGTCGGTGCGGACGTCGATCGTGGCCATCGCCGTGTCGAGCGCGTCGAGCAGCGCGCGATCGAGCGCGGCGCCGTCGGGCGCGACGCTGCCGAGGCAGGCGTCGAGCGACGTGATCGAGCGGTCGGCGCACGCGCGCAGGGCGGCCTCGTCGAGGCCGTTGGCGCGGCCGGCCTCGATCAGCTTGCGGACCTCCTGGTGCCAGTTGAGGTCACTGTTGAAGTGGCGCTGGAACTCGCCGAGCTCGTCGGCGCGGGTGGAGTCGACGATGGCGGCGAGCGCGCGCTTCTGCTCGAGCTCCGCCGAGCTCTCGTCGAGGACGCGGAGGGTGGGCGACAGCCCGAGCTCGAACGCGAAGTCGGTGACCAGCGAGCCGCACACCGAGTTGACGGTGCCGATGCGCGCGGCGAGCAGCTGGTGGGCCTCGCGGCCGTGGCCGCCGGCGAGCAGCCGCGACCGCGCGCGCTCGATCAGCTCGGCGGCCGCCTGGCGCGTGAACGTCGTCGCGACGATCGCGTCGGGGCGCACGGTGCCGGACGCGATGGCGTCGTCGAGCACCTTGGACAGCCGCGTGGTCTTGCCGGAGCCCGCGCTCGCCGTGATGATCCGGATCTTCACGTCCACCTCCGGTTGCCGCACAGCCCGCCGAGGTCGCAGTACCCGCAGCTCGGCGCGAGCACGAGGCGATCGGGGTGGAGCGTGGGCTCGATCTTGGCGCCGTCGGCGGCGGGCGCGAACAGGTGGCCGACGGCGAGCTCGGCGCGGCGCGCCGCGAGCGAGCCCTGGGCGCCGCGCCAGGTGTCGGGCGCGGTCGCGGTGCCGACGACCTTGCCGCCGGGGAGCGTGCTGCCGCGTTGCACGAGCAGCTCCTGGGACTGCAGCGTGAAGTAGGCGACCTCGTGCGGCGTGGCCTGCATCTCGGCGTAGGCGGCGAGCTGGAGCGCGGTGCCGCTGTCGAGCTTGTCGCGGTAGGTGGTGCGTCCCCACTTGAGATCGACGACGACGTCGGGCGCCGCGAGGATCAGGTCGGCTGCGCCGCGCAAAGTGACGCCGTCGTGGACGCCGTGGGTGTCGACCTCGACGCCGCGCACCGTCGCGCGGCTCAGCGCGAGGAACCGGCCGAGCTCGCGCGCCGACTTGACGATCGCCTGCTTCACAACGGTGAACTCGATCTGGTAGCGCGGCAGCGCGAGGCTCTCACACAGGTGCGCGAGCTCGCGATCGACGAGCTGCTGCGCGGCGGTCGCGGCGGCGTCGGCGTCGAGCGCCCCGCCGGCGAACACCTGCGCGAGCACGTGGTGGGCGAGGCTGCCGTACAGCAGCGGCGACGGCGCGTTCGGGCCGCCCGACATCCCCGTGCTCAGCCGCCCGGGATAGTGCAACACCCAGGCGAGCGAGCATGCGAGCAGCCGCTCGAGGCTCGACGGTGACTCCGCGGGCCGGAGCGGGATCGCGAGGTTCGCCCGCACCTCGGTCTCCGGCGAGGGCAGGGCGCGGACCTCGACCGTGGCGCGGCGCGCCTCGAGCCGCGTGGTCACGAGCCGCGCGGCATGCTCGGCGCGCGGCATCACCGCGCACAGCTCGTCCCACAGCGGGTGTGGCGAGCTCGGCGCGCCCGCTTCGTCGGTGGTCGGGCACACCAGCACGAGGCGACGCGCC
>JAPLLF010000915.1 GCA_026387715.1 Pseudomonadota bacterium | reverse complement strand
CTGTGCGCGTTCGTTGACGGCTTCTCGCTCCATGCAAACACCACGGTCGACGTCGGCGACCGCGGCGCGCTCGAACGGCTCGCCCGGTATGTCCTGCGCCCCGCGATCTCCGCCGACCGGGTGACGTTACGCCCCGATGGTTATTGGGTGGCATGGGCGGCATGGGCGGCTCGACCGAGACCCCTTGCCCGACATGCCCGGTCGCGGCCTCGACCTCACTCGCGAGCATCGCGCCCTCACTTCCGAGCAGCCCATGGATGGTGCGGATCGACGATGTGTTCCCGAGCACCCGGGCGGCGTTGCCACCGGTGAACGGAGCCTTCACGAACACCGTGGCGGCGATGCCCGAGCGTCCACCCGCGTCGGTCCGGTTCCGGATCACGTTCGCGACGCCCGTGGCGCCGGACACCCTCGCCCTCGCGCCCTTCGATCCATACCTGCTCGTGCCTCACAGTGATGGTGTCTACGACATCCACATGCCCGGACACGACGGCTTCGCCGATCGCCCCGTCAAGCTGCCCGTCGAGTCGGGCCCGACGGCCTTCCTCGACGCGAGCGGCACGCCGTGGGCGATGCTGGTGCCGACCGACTGGCGCTACAGCCTGGAGCGCACGGCGGTGTCCTCGTCATACAGCGGGTTCGATCCGTGGCGGCAGAGCCGCGGGACCAAGAACACCGACTGGTACACGTTGCCCAACACCGGCAAGGTCACCAATCCGCTGGGGACGTCCGCGCGCTCGCGCGCCTGGACGTTGTCGAGCACGGCGCGGTGAGGACGGACCTGCGATCGACGGGATCGGTCGCGGAGACGTCGCACGGCTGTCACCTGCGGTTGTCCGTGCTGCCACACGGCGCCCGCACGATCGAGCGATGCGGAGCGCGGTCATCGATCTCGGCTCGAACACGTTCCACCTGCTGATCGCCGACGTGGACGCCTTCGGGATCCGGCGGGTCCTGTTCGACCACAAGATCGCGGTGCGGCTCGGCGAGCAGGCGTTCGCCCAGGGCCGCATCCCCGACGAGGCGTACGCCCGCGGCCTCGCGGCGATCGACGAGCTCCGCGCGCACGCCGACGGCTATCCGTTGCGGATCGTCGCGACCGGCGTGTTCCGCGAGACCTCCAACGCGGCGGCGTTCCTGGCCGATGTGTGTGCGCGCATGAACGTGGCGATCGAGCTGCTCACGACGTGGGACGAGGCTCGCCTGACGTGGATCGGGGTGTCGGCCGAGCTGGCCGGGTCGCACGGCAAGCTCGCGGTGATCGATCTCGGCGGCGGATCGCTGGAGTGCGTGATCGGCACGACCGCGGTGGAGCGGGCCCACGGGCTGCCGCTCGGCGTGCTTCGCTTGCGCGACCTGGGCCCCGAGGCGGTTCGCCAGGCGGCGCGGGCGTTGCTCAAGCTCGGCCAGCGGCAAGGCCTGGTGGCCGACGACCAGCGTCACGTGTGGCGGCGGACGCTCGGCGACCTCGCGCGGACGCTCGCGCCGCTGCGCCCCGACGCGCTCGCTCGCCTGGAGGTCGACCCGTCGCGGTTCGACACGATCGGGACGGGTGCGATCGTGCTCCACACCGCGCTGGAGTTGCTCAACCGGCCGATGGCGTACATCGCTCGCTCGGCGGTCCGGGAGGGTGCGCTGATCGATCGCGTGCGCACGCACGCAACGAGCCTCGGGCGTGACGATCGCTCCGCGCCGCGCTCGCTCACCGGCCGCTGATCGGCGGCGAAGCGATGATCGGCGCCCGCCGATGCGGCATACTGGTGCGATGTTCAAGCGTGTCGCGACGACGATGACGTGTGGCTGGCTCGCCGGCCTGGGGTTCGTGGCAGGCTGTGGCGACGACGCGCCAGCGCCCTCCAACAGCTGCGCCGACGTGACCGGGACGTGCGTCGAGATCAAGGGCGGCGACGTCGACGCGCTGCTGACCGCGCTGAACACGATCGCGCCTGGCACGACGATCGTCCTGGGGGAGGGCACGTTCGCGATGACCAACTCGCTGACGATCCGCACCGCGGGCACGCACCTGATCGGCCAGGGGCTGGACCGCACGATCCTCGACTTCGGCGGCGTCACCGCGCAGATCAACGGGATCGACGCCCAGGGCGACGACTTCCTGGTCCAGGACCTCACCGTCCAGGACTCGCCCAAGGACGGCATCCGCGTCGAGGCCAGCACGGGCGTGGTGTTCCGCCGGATCCGCGCGACGTGGACGACGCCGACCGACTCGACCAACGGCGCGTACGGCATCTACCCGGTGAAGTCGAAGAACGTGCTCGTCGAGGACAGCCGCGCCGAGAACGCGTCGGACGCGGGGCTCTACGTGGGGCAGTGCCAGCACGTGATCGTCCGCAACAACGTCGTGACCGGCAACGTCGCCGGCCTCGAGATCGAGAACACGCAGTACGCCGACGTTCACGGCAACACGGCAGAGGATAACACCGCCGGGATCGTTGTGTTCGACCTCCCGGGCAACCCGATCGTCGGGCGCGACGTGCGGCTGCGCGACAACCAGATCCGCCACAACAACCACGACAACTTCGCGCCCGGCGGCACCGTGCAGAAGGTCCCGGTCGGCGTCGGCACGTTCGCGATGGCGTCGCGCCGCGTCGAGATCACCGGCAACACGTACGAGGCCAACGACACCGCCGACATCGCGCTGATCAGCGGCCTGGCGATCGAGAGTGATGGCACGAAGTGGGAGCTGGCGACGGCGACTTTGGCTGGTGAGTGGCAGGACCTGGGCCTGCTCCCCGGCGCCGCCGGGACGATCACCAACTTCCGGAGCGAGAACATCGTGGTCGCCAACAACACGCACGCCGGCTCGGGGCTGCATCCCGATCCGTTCGATCCGCTCATGCTCGGGACGTTGCTGATCCTGAGCTATGGCAACGGCAATCCCGTCGACAGCGTGCTCTACGACACGATCGGCGAGCCGATGTTTCACTCGACCAATCCGACGATGAACACCAACGCCAACCACGTCTGCGCGGGTGGCAACACGACGGGCACGTTCGCGAGCATGACGCTCGCCACGCAGTCGGTGACCACCATCATCCCGTTCTTTCGCCCGGCGGCGCCGTTCGCGCCGTTCGACTGCACGGCGCTGGCCGGAGGGCCGGTCGCCGAAGTCGTCCTGCCATGAGGCGCGCGCTCGTGGCGATGCTGATCGCCCCGCTGATCGCGGCGTGCGGTGACGATGACGTCGGTGGTGGCGTCGATCTGAGCCGGCCGGTCCATGTCGTGCTCGATGCGCCACCGCCGGCGCTGCTATCGGCGTGGAACCTGTTCGCGTGGGATCCGGTGACGGGTGGCGTCACCTTCAACCCGACGGACGACCGGGTCGTGCCGTACGAGCTCAACACCGCGCTGTTCTCCGACTTCGCGGTCAAGGAGCGCGCGATCTACGTGCCCCCGGGTGCCACGGCGACGTTCGACCCCGAGCAGGCGTTCGACCTACCCGTGGGCGCGGTGCTGGTGAAGAACTTCGCGTTCCCGGCCGATCTCCGCACCCCGACCGAGGACGTCACGCTGGTCGAGACCCGGCTCCTGGTGCGCCACGCCGACGGCTGGCAGCCGCTGCCGTACGTGTGGAACGCGGCGCAGACCGACGCGGTGTTCACGCCGGCAGGGGAGGTGCGCGCGATCAGCTTCGTCGACGCGATGGGCGCGCCGCGGACCTCGAGCTACCTGGTGCCGCAGAAGAACCAGTGCGAGACCTGCCACGCGCGCAAGCTCACCGCCGACGCCACCGCGACGATCGTGCCGATCGGCGTCAAGGCACGCCACCTCGATCGCGCCCATGCCTACGGGGCGTCCGGGACGATGAACCAGCTCGACCGCCTCGCGACCGCGGGGCTGCTGGCCGGCGTGCCCGCGCTCGGCGACATCCAGCCCGCCTACGACTTCCGGACGATCGAGGCGGGTGGTGTCGTGGCGATACCACCGGCGGACGTCGACGCCGCGGCGCGCAGCTATCTCGACATCAACTGCGCGCACTGCCACGCGCCCGACGCGGTCCAGGGCATCACGTCGCAGCTGTTCCTGCACCACGCCAACACGGATCTGTTCCGCCTCGGCTACTGCAAGCGTCCCGGCAGCGCCGGGACCGGCACCGGCGGGTTCGAGTTCGACATCGTGCCCGGCAGTCCGGACACGTCGATCCTCTACTTCCGCGTCCACACCGAGCAGGTCGGCGCGATGATGCCGCTGCTCGGGCGCTCGCTGCTCCACGACCGCGGCGCCGAGCTCCTGCACGCGTGGATCGCCGCGATGACGCCGATCGACTGCGCCAGCATGTGAGCGCGCGCGCACGGCGGCGGCGGCACGTGTGATGCACTTCCATCGAGGATGACCAACGCAACCAACCGTGAAGTGATGAAGCGACCTGCGGCAGCGGTCACCGGGCGCACCAATCAGGATTCGAGCGCGATCAGCCGCTGGGAGGATGAGGGTGGCACGACCGCTACACCGAGCGCGGGGCGCACCGCAAACATCCCGGCGCTCCCGAAGCCGAGCCGGTCAACACGACGTCGTTGAGCCCGTCACCGCGTGAGCAGCACCGCGACGATGATCCCGATCGCGACGATGACGATCAGGATGGCGACGAGCGGCCCACGCCGCGGCGGTGCGGTCGTTGGGCCGACGGGCGCGGGTGCGGGCACCGGCGCGGCGATCACGGGCGCGGGCGCGGCCACGACCGGCTCGGGCTCGACCGGCGCGAGGAACACCTGCAGCGCCGCCGCGAGCTCCGAGACGTCGGCGTAGCGGCC
>JAPLLF010001102.1 GCA_026387715.1 Pseudomonadota bacterium | reverse complement strand
CGTGATCGCGTGGAGGCCGACCTCGTCGTGTGCGCGCAGCGCTCCGAGCGGCTGCGCGTCGTCGTCCTCCGTTGCGCCGAGATCCTGGCGCCGCAGTCGGGCTCCCAGCTCTGGGACTACCTCGCCTCGCGCGTGTGTCTGCGCCCGGCGGGCTTCGATCCGATGATCAACGTGCTCTCGGTCGACGACGCGGTGGCCGCGCTGATCGCCGCGCTGCACGCGCCGGTCGACGGGGTGTTCAACATCCGCGGCGCCGACACGCTGCCGCTGTCGAGCGCGATCGTCGAGAGCCACCGCGCGGATCTCCCGATCCCGGGGTCGTGGATGTCGACGCTCTACAAGCTGCGGCGCGCGGTCACCGGCTTCGACTTCCGCTACGACCTCAACGCCCAGCGGTTTCACTTCGGCGGCATCCTCGATGGCACGCGCGCGAGCACGCTCCTCAACTACACCCCCCACCATCACGTCCACTGGCCGGTGCCGCGCTGGCGGCTGCTCCTCGAGCGCCTCGCGCTCGAACGCGTTCGGTGACCGGCACGCGACGTGCTGTCGATGAGAGGCATGCGGATCGCCGTCGCGACGTTGCTGGTCCTGCTCGGGTGCCATCCGGATCCCCAGCCGCCCCACCCGGAACACCCGAGCGCGCCCACGCCCACGTCCGCCCCGGCGGAGACATTCGTCGGCAGGCTACTCGCGATCCAGCGCCACATGCACGAGCGATTCGCCGCGGCGCAGCGGATCGAGGAGGCTGTCGCCCGCGGTGATGTCGAGCGCGCGCGCGGCGAGGCGCGCACGATCGCCTCACTCGAGGAGCCCGACGTGCTGCCGGTCTGGCAGCCCCACTTCGACAACGTGCGGGAGGCCGCGCGCGCGCTCGACGCGGGCCGCGACCCGATGACGCTCGCGCATCGCACCGCCGAGCTCGGCGGTCATTGTGGAGGTTGCCACGTCGCGACCCACGCGAAGCTGACGTTCGCCACGCCGTTGACGCCGCCGGTCGGTGGCCACCTCGGCCCGCAGATGGTGAGCCATCAATGGGCCGCGCTGCGCATGTGGGAAGGCCTGGTCGGGCCCGCGGACGATCGCTGGCGGATCGGCGCGGAGGTCCTCGCGAACGCCCCGCTCGATCTGGTCGCCCAGGCGGTGACGCCGACCTCGAGCGCCGACGGCGACGACGTCGCCCGCATCCGGATGCACGCGACCTCCGCGCTCAAGCTCACCGAGCCCGCCGCGCGCGTCGAGCTGTACGGACAGATGCTCGCCACGTGCGCGCACTGCCACGCGCTCTTGCGGGACCCATGAGCTGGGCCACCGTCGAGGTGCTGCTCGACGTCGACGCTACGTGCGAGCTTGCACGCCGGTCTTCTCGCGTGGAGCCTCGATCGGCCGGCGTGCTGGTTCGGTGACCGCGACGACCGGGGCCGACACGACCTCGTGGCGCGGCGTGGCGATCGCCGCCAGCGTGCGCGCGACCGACGGCATCGCGTTGGTCATGCGCGTGCTGGGGAGCGCGCTCTCCCGGGCGAGATCGCCGAGCGAGATCATCCCGATCGGCTTGCCGTCGCGGTCGACGACCGGCAACCGCCGCAGCTGATGCTTGATCATGAGCTGCTCGAGCTCGGCGATCCCCTGATCCGGCTTGACCGCGACCACGTGGGTCGCCATCGCGGAGTTCACCAGGAGGTCGCCCAGCGGCCGCCCCTGGGTGTAGCCCGCCATGCAGATGTCGCGATCGGTGATCATGCCGGTGAGCTTGCCGTCCTCCTCGCGGACGACGGGCAGCGCACCGCAATCGTGGTCCCACATCAGGCCGGCGGCCGTCTCGAGCGTGTCGTTGGCGTTGCAGGTGGTCGCGGGCGAGCTCATCAGGTGTTCGACTTTCATGGCGGGTCTCCGTGCAAGAGTTGCTTGGCGAGGGGTAGGTGTCGGTCGGGAAACGGATCGTCGGACCAGTCGCGCTGGAGCAACACCCCCAGCGCGTGCGCGGTCTGGACCATGTGCGCGGTCACCGGATCGGCGGCGAGCCGCGGATCGGCGGTGACGGCGTGATCGATGACGGCGAACGACAGCCGGGCGATGCGCGCCGGCGTGAACAGCAGGCGCTCGAGGCGCACGTGCAGCTCGCGATCGCGAGCGGCCGCGACCTCGTCGACGACGACGTTCGCCGGGCGGATGATCGCGGACCGGGCGCGCACCATGAGGTTCACGTACGCCATGCCGATGAAGTACGCGGCGCGCACCTGCAGCTGGTCCGGCCCGCGCTCGAGCACGCGCACGTAGGCCGGCATCACCGGCGCGAGCCGCGCGGTCAGCCGCCCGACCATCGCGGGGAGCTCGTCCGGGTCGGTGACGCGCTCGACCGAGGCGTCCTGCATGCACGACGCGAACGACAGCAGCTGACTCGCGACCTGGTGAGCGTCCGTGGTCCCGGCGAGCCTCCGGAAGGTTTGGCACTCGCCCGCGGCGGCCGACTCGATCCGCGCGCCGAACGCTGCGACGAGCGCCACGAGCACCGCGAGGCCCTTCATGTCCATGGACCGTGCACGTTCGATGCCCGCTCGCCGTGATTGCGCCGCGCACGATTCGCGCTCCGCTTGCGTCGATCCTGCGCGCCGGTGCAAATGCGGCACCGCGCGCAGGCGCCGCGCGACAGATCGGAGGCACGCGGGTTGCTGTGGCTCCCTCCATGCCCCACCAGCTCCTGTTCCGCGCGGTCCCGGAGAAGCACGCCGACGATCGGCTGGACGCGTGATGCCGGCGATGATCCGCGCCTTCACCGACCTCGATCGCAGCCACCTCGCGATCGTCGGGGGCAAGAACGCCAACCTCGGCGAGCTGGTGCGTCACGTCGGCGGGCTCGGCATCAGCGTGCCGGGAGGGTTCGCCCTCGTGGCCGAGGCGTTCCGCGCGCACCTGCGGAGCGCGCGGCTCGACGTCGAGATCTACGCCACCATCGACCACCTCGACGTGCGCGACATCACCGCGCTCGCGTCGACCGCGGGTGCGATCCGCGAGCGCATCCGCCGGGCGCCGCTGCCGGCCGCGATCGAGGCCGAGCTGCGCGCCGCGTACGACCTCCTGTCGCGTCACTACGGGGAAGCCGCGACCGACGTGGCCGTGCGGTCGAGCGCCACCGCGGAGGATCTCCCCGCTGCCTCGTTCGCGGGCCAGCAGGAGAGCTACCTCAACGTGCGCGGCGAGACCGCCCTCGTCGACGCCGTGCGCGCGTGCATGGCCTCGCTGTTCACGGATCGGGCGATCGTGTATCGCGCCGAGCGCGGCTACGCGCATCGCGCGGTCGCGCTCTCGGTCGGGGTCCAGAAGATGATCCGCAGCGACCTGGCGTGCGCGGGCGTGATGTTCACGCTCGACACCGAGACCGGCTTCCGCGACGCGATCGAGATCACCGGCGCCTGGGGGCTCGGCGAGACCGTCGTCAAGGGTCAGGTCAATCCCGACGAGTACATCGTGCACAAGCCGACGCTCGAGCGCGGCTTTCGCCCGATCCTCCGCCACGACATCGGGGACAAGGCGATCCAGCTCGTGTACGGCGCCGCCGGCACGCACCTCGAGCCGGTCCCCGCCGATCGCCGCCGCGTCGCGGTGCTCGCCGACGGCGAGATCCTCGAGCTCGCGCGCTGGGGCCTCGCGATCGAGCGCCACTACGGGATGCCGATGGACATCGAGTGGGCCAAGGACGGTCGCACCGGCGCGATCTACATCGTGCAGGCCCGCCCCGAGACCGTGCATGCGCGCATGGCGCGACCGACGCTCGAGCTCTACCAGATGGTCGGCGAGGGCAAGATCCGGGTGACGGGCAAGAGCGTCGGCGGACGGGTCGGCAACGGGCGCGTGCGGCTGATCCGGAACGCGAGCGAGCTTTCGCAGTTCATCGACGGCGAGGTCCTCGTCGCGCCGATGACCGACCCGGACTGGGAGCCCGTGCTCGCGCGCGCCTCCGCGGTCGTGACCGATCAAGGCGGCCGAACGTGCCACGCCGCCATCATCTCGCGCGAGCTGGGCCTGCCATGCGTCGTCGGATCTGGGGACGCCACGCGCACGCTCGTGACCGGCGATCTGGTGACGGTCTCGTGCGCGAGCGGCGACGAGGGGTACGTCTACGAGGGCAACGTGGCCTTCGCGCGTGAGCTGATCGACCCCACGACGCTCCCCGCCTCGCCCACGCCGGTGATGCTCAACGTCGGCAACCCCGACGCCGCGTTCCGCCTCGGCATGCTGCCGACGGCAGGGGTCGGGCTGGCGCGCATCGAGTTCATCGTGTCGTCGCTCGGCATCCACCCGATGGCCGCGCTGCATCCCGAGCGCATCATCGACCAGCAGACCCGCGACGAGCTCGCCGCGCGCGCGGAGGGCACGGCCTCCTGCGTCGAGTACTTCGTCGGCGGCCTCGCGAGCGGCATCGCGCGGATCGCGGCCGGCTTCTATCCACGCCCGGTCATCGTCCGCTTCTCGGACTTCAAGACCAACGAGTACGCCACCCTGCTGGGCGGGGCAGCGTTCGAGCCCACCGAGGCAAATCCGATGATCGGGTTCCGGGGGGCGTCGCGCTACTACGACCCGCGCTACCGCGAGGCGTTCGCGCTCGAGTGTGCGGCGATCAAGCGCGTGCGCGACGACATGGGCCTGACCAACGTCACGGTCATGATCCCGTTCTGCCGCACGCTCGGCGAGGCCGATCACGTGCTCGCGACGATGGCGGCGGCCGGCCTCGCGCGCGGCACGAACGGGCTGGCGGTCTACGTGATGTGCGAGATCCCGAACAACGTGATCCTCGCGGCGGAGTTCGCGCAGCGCTTCGATGGCTTCTCGATCGGGTCGAACGACCTGACGCAGTTGACCCTCGGCGTCGATCGCGACTCCGCCCTGCTCGCCCACCTGTTCGACGAGCAGGATCCCGGCGTCAAGTCACTGATCGCGCAGGTCGTCCGCGTCGCCCACGAGCACCATCGCCCGGTCGGCATCTGCGGCCAGGCGCCGAGCGATCACCCGGAGTTCGCGCGGTGGCTCCGGTCGATCGGCATCGACTCGATCTCGGTGACCCCGGACGCGCTCGCCGAGGTGACGCGCACGCTCGCCAGGACGGTCACGACCGCCGCGCTCACGACGTGAGCGGAGACCGCCGGGTGCTGGGCGCCGGGCCGCACCCCGTGCTGTCGAACGCACACCGGCCTTCGCGACAGACCGGGGTGGCCACGCACCCCACCGGGATCGGCGTGCAGCGCACCGGCGGGCACAGCTTGGGGATCGCACACGTGGTCTCGTGCTCGATCAGCATCCCATCGAGCATCCAGCGCGGCGCCGCCTCGAACGGCGGGGCCGGTGGGCACTCGAGACAGCACGTGAGGGCGTCGGGGAGCAGCACGCAGTCGTCATCGAGCGCGCACTGGGCTTCGAGCGGGGAGGACCGTGGCGCCGACGCGGAGCCCGCGCGATCCGGATCGAGCAGCGGCGAGCCGCAGGCCACCAGCCCTCCCGCCAGCGCGAGCGCGATCCGCATCACGCCCCCACGGACACCTGCTCGCGCTCGGGGAGCACGCCACGGGCCACGAGGTGCTCGCGCAGCTGCGTCGGCGTCAGCTCGGTCATGTGCTTGGGGACCTCGCGGATCTCGATCGCGCCGAGATCCCAGCCAACGGCGCGGAGCTCGCCGATCATCTTGGAGGTCCCGCACACGATCAGCCGGCTGGCGTGGCTCGACGTCACGAGCACGCGCACGCTGGCGACGATCGACCGCGAGAACACCTGGAGGACGTTCTCGTTGTGCGCGGCGCGGTGATCGTCGAGCCCGAAGTGGAGCCCGCCGCTGCGTTCGCCGCCGGGCTGCGATTGCGAATACCGCTCGTGCTCCGGGATGTGCGCGGACGGCTCGACGAGGTCGACCCGCTCGACGAGCTCCTCGTGCAGGCCGTCGGGGGCCTGGTCGCGGGTCAGAACGAACAGCCGCGCGCGTGCGGTGTCCACCACTGCGATGCATGTCGTGTACATGCACCGCAATGCTGCAAGCGTGCGACCAACTCAGGACCGGGACGCCGAGGCCTCGAGCGTGGCGATCTGACGGCGCGCGTCGGCGAGCTGCCCGACCAGCCGCAGGATCAGCTCGACACCCTGCCAGTCGATCTCGAGCTCGCGGACGAGCGTGCGCGCGATCAGCACGCGATCGACGTCCACGAGCGCGATGTCGGCCTCGCGCCGCTCGATCTCGCCCTCCGCCACGAGCCAGGCGATCAGCTCCTGATCTCCCCCCACCAGCTCGAGCA
>JAPLLF010001134.1 GCA_026387715.1 Pseudomonadota bacterium | reverse complement strand
CTCGAGGGCGTGTCGTCGACGATCAAGGTCGTCAGCGTGATCGGCCGGTTCCTCGAGCACGCGCGCATCTACTTCTTCCACAACAACAACCGACCCGTGTACTACCTGGGCTCGGCCGACGCCATGCAGCGCAACCTCGAGAAGCGCGTCGAGGTGCTCGTGCCGATCGAGGACGCGCGCCTGCAGGGCGAGCTGCGCCACCTGCTCGACACCCAGCTCTCCGATCAGCGCGGCGCGTGGGACATGCAGCCCGACGGCAGCTACGTGCAGCGCAGCGGCAGCGGCGCCAAGCACAGCCAGCAGCAGCTGATCGAGCGCACCGAGCGCCGGCTCAAGGACTCGACCCGGCTCCGGCGCCGCAAGGTCCAGGTCCAGGCGATCGGCAAGCGCCGCCGCTAGCAGCCTCCTCGAAACGCTTCGTTTCTCAGTAGCCGCCGCTAGAGGTCACGGCAGGCGATGTCGCCGTTGGCGTGGACCTGCACCTTGATCGTCTGGCCGTCGGTGTAATACTTCCATTTCGTCTCGGAGACCTCGCAGGTCTGCGTGCCGATCCCGAGCTTGAGCGTCTCGCTGCGGGCGCCCTGACGCCTGGCTCCGACGGTGCGGGCCGCCTCCTTCTCGGGCACGCCGGTCGACGGCCAGGTCGCGGCGAGGCCGGTGCCGGACGCGCGCAGCGGCGCCTCGGGCTTCCAGTCGAGCACGGTGAACGTGCACTGCTCGCCGTAGACCGGCTCCTCGCGGTACTTCGGCGCGCACTTCTTGACGACGTCGAACGTGCCGTCCTTCTTGTCGACCTTCTCGTCCCGGCAGGTCTCGCCGTCGGCGACCTTGGTGGTGCCGTGCTGCGCGCGCGCGCACACGACGCCCGTGGCGTCGGCCGGGATCTCGCCCTCGCCGCGCCAGATCTCCCTGGAGACCTCGCCGAACACCTCGATCGCGATCGTGCGCTCCCACGTGTGGTTGGTCACCGCCATCGACGCCTCGGTCGTGCGAACGCAGCGCCAGTAGACGAGGCCGACGAGCAGGATCACGCCGATCAGCACGTACAAGCCCTTCGACTTCGTCGGCGCGGGCGTCGCCGCGGGCGCCGTCGGCGTCACCGCGATGCCCTGCACCTCCTTGGTGCCGTCCATCGAGGCCCCGCAGGCCGTGCAGTTCTTCGCCTTGGCGCCCATCGGCGCGTTGCAGCTCGCGCAGTAGCGATCGCCACCGACGTAGGCGTTGCCGTCGACCTGGACCGCCTCGCCGTCCTTGGGGAAGTACCGCTTCTCCGGATTCTGCTCCGCGCCGCACTCCGCGCAGTGCCGCTGGCTCTTGCCCAGGAGCCGCTTCGTCCCGCAGTGGTCGCAGTCCCACAGCATCTCGAAGCTCCCGACCGTCTCCGTGCGCGATTCCGGCATCGCGCCGATGTTACTTCAGGGCTGCTTCGATCGCCTGCTGGAAGCCGTCGCGCTGCGCGATCGTCAGGAGCGTGGCGCAGCGATCGGCGTGGTCGATCGCGGCCAGCGCGGTGAAGCAGCGCTCGGCGTCGAGCGTCCACCCATCGGCGACGCACCGATCCCGGAACGCCGCGCGGATCGCGCCGCTGGCCGCGGGCTCGGCGCCGGCCGGCCGGAGCAGCGCGAGCAGGTGATCGGCCATCGGCTCGCAGCGCGCCGTCCCCGCGGGGGTGGTCGCCGGATCGACGGGCGCCGCGCCTGCGCATCCGGCGAGCAACCCGAGGACGAGAACGGCGCGCATCCCCCTAACCTGCCCGGATTGCGAGTCGAAAACCATCGACCGACCGACTACAGTGCGCCGCATATGGTCGCGTCGACATTTCCTGCCCCGCTCGCCTATGGCGGCGGCGGTGGCGGCGGCGGCGGTGGTGGTGGTGGCGGCGGGGGTGGTGGGGGTGGAGGGGGCGCCAACGAGAAGCAGCTCGACCCCGACCAGAAGAAGCCCAAGGTCGACAAGGACAAGGTCGACTGGCGCAACTACATCAACGTCTTCAAGTACAGCAAGCGCGCGATCAAGCTCGTGTGGTCGACCAACCGCGCGCTGACCATCGGCCTGGCGCTGTCGTCGCTCATGCTCGGGCTCCTGCCGAGCGGCATCGCGTGGGTCGGCAAGCACCTGATCGACTCGATCATCCGCGCCCGCGAGGTCGTCGGGCTGCGCGACGAGGCGATCCAGTGGGTCGTGATCGAGCTCGGCCTCGTGATCACGCTCGCGATCATCCAGCGCCTGCTCGGCATGCAGCGCAGCCTGCTGCGCGCGCAGCTCGGGCAGCGCATCAACGTCGAGATCCTCGAGAAGGCGCTGACCCTCGAGCTCGTGCAGTTCGAGGACAGCGAGCTCTACGACAAGATGACGCGCGCGCGGCGCGAGGCGTCGTCGCGGCCGCTGTCGCTGGTGTCGCAGACCTTCGAGCTCGGCCAGAGCCTGATCACGCTGATCGGCCTCGGCGCGCTGCTCGCCGCGTTCTCGCCGATCGCGCTCGCCGTGCTCGTCGCGGCGGCGATCCCGCCGTTCATCAGCGAGATGAAGTTCTCCGGCGACGCGTTCCGGCTGTCGCGCTGGCGCACGCCCGAGACTCGCGAGCAGATGTACGTCGAGACCGTGCTCGCCCGCGAGGACCACGCCAAGGAGGTCAAGCTGTTCGGCCTGGGCGAACGGTTCCTCAATCGCTACAAGGCGATCTTCACCAAGCTCTACGAGGGCGATCGCAAGATCACGATCAGCCGCGCGTTCTGGGCCGTCACGCTCGGCACCGTGGCGACGCTGGCGTTCTACGGCATGTACCTGTGGATCGCGCTCGCGACGATCGATCACGCGATCACGATCGGCTCGATGACGATGTACATCGTCGTGTTCAAGCAGGCCCAGTCGGCGATGTCGAGCCTGCTCGGCGACGTCGGCGGCATGTACGAGGACAACCTCTACCTGTCGAACCTCTACGAGTTCCTCGACACGCCGACCCAGGCGCCGACCGGCACCGCGACCACCGGCACCAAGCCGGGCCAGGGCATCGTGTTCGAGAACGTGTCGTTCACCTACCCCGGCTCGCGGTCCCCCGCGCTCGAGAACGTCGACCTGCACATCCCCCCGGGCAGCAAGCTCGCCATCGTCGGCGAGAACGGCTCGGGCAAGACGACGCTCATCAAGCTGCTGACCCGGATGTACGAGCCGACCGAGGGGCGGATCACGCTCGACGGGCGCGACCTCCGCGACTACTCGCAGCCGGTGCTCCACCGTCGGATCGGCGTCATCTTCCAGGACTTCGTGCGCTACCAGCTCACGGTCGGCGAGAACATCGGCGCGGGCGACGACCGCGCCTACGACGATCGCGAGCGCTGGGACAGCGCCGCGGAGCGTGGGCTCGCCAAGCCGGTGATCGACCAGCTGCCGAAGCAGTTCGACACCCAGCTCGGCAAGTGGTTCAAGGACGGCCGCGAGCTGTCGCTCGGCCAGTGGCAGAAGGTCGCGCTCGCGCGCTCGTTCATGCGCAAGGACGCCGACATCGTCGTGCTCGACGAGCCCACCGCGTCGATGGACGCCGAGGCGGAGGTGCGGATCTTCGAGCGCTTCCGCGAGCTCACCGACGACAAGATCGCGATCGTGATCTCGCACCGGTTCTCGACGGTGCGCATGGCCGACGAGATCATCGTGCTCGATCGCGGCGCGGTCATCGAGCGCGGCTCGCACGCCGAGCTCGTCGCCCAGAACGGGCGCTACGCGACGCTGTTCAACCTCCAGGCCCAGGGCTACCGCTGAGCACACGATGAGCAACTACGACGTGATCGAGACGCCGAACGTCCCCATCAAGGCGTGGACGCGCGGCGTCGTGCTCGAGGACGCCGCGCGCCGGCAGCTGCTCAACACCGCGAGCTTGCCGATCGTGTTCCACCACATCGCGGTCATGCCGGACGTCCACTTCGGCAAGGGCGCGACGGTCGGCTCCGTGGTGGCGACCGACGGCGCGATCATCCCCGCGGCGGTCGGCGTCGACATCGGCTGCGGCATGATGGCCGTCGAGACGTCGCTGGTCGCGAGCCAGCTGCCGGACGCGCTCCACGCGCTGCGCGACCGGATCGAGCAGGCGGTGCCCCACGGCCGCACCGACAACGGCGGCAGAAACGATCGCGGCGCCTGGCACGCGCAGCCGATGCCCGTGTCCAAGGCGTGGAAGACGCTCGCCGACGACTTCCAGGTGATCGTCGCCAAGCACCCCAAGGTCGGCGGCGGCAACGACGTCAACCACCTCGGCACGCTCGGCACCGGCAACCACTTCATCGAGGTCTGCCTGGCCACCGACGACCGGGTGTGGCTGATGCTGCACTCGGGGTCGCGCGGCGTCGGCAACCGCATCGGCAGCTACTTCATCGAGCTCGCGAAGCTGGACATGCGCCGGCACGTCAAGGATCTGCCAGACGCCGACCTCGCCTACCTGCGCGAGGGCACGACCCACTTCGACGACTACGTCGAGGCGGTCCACTGGGCGCAGCGCTACGCGATGACCAACCGTCAGCTGATGATGGACAACGTCGTGCGCGCGGTGCGCGAGAGCGGGCTGCCGCCGTTCGAGCTCGGCGCGACCGCCGTCAACTGCCACCACAACTACGTCGAGCGCGAGCATCACTTCGGGCGCGACGTGTGGATCACCCGCAAGGGCGCCGTGCGCGCGCGGCTCGGCGATCTCGGGATCATCCCGGGCTCGATGGGCGCGCGCAGCTACATCGTGCGCGGCAAGGGCGAGCGTGAGTCGTTCTGCTCGTGCAGCCACGGCGCCGGGCGCGCGATGTCGCGCGGCGAGGCGAAGCGCCGGTTCACCGTCGCCGATCACGCCGCCGCCACCGCCGGGATCGAGTGCCGCAAGGACCTCGAGGTGATCGACGAGACGCCGATGGCGTACAAGCCGATCGACAAGGTCATGGACGCGCAGCGCGATCTGGTCGAGGTCGTCGCCGAGCTCCGCCAGGTCGTCTGCGTGAAGGGCTGACCCGTGGACGCCTCCCCGCCGATCGTCGTCGATGGCAGCCGGGGCGAGGGCGGAGGTCAGATCCTGCGCACGTCGCTCGCGCTGTCGATGATCACCGGGCGCCCGCTGCGCATGGCGAACATCCGCGCCGGTCGCGCCAAGCCGGGCCTGCGCAAGCAGCACGTCGCGTGCGTCGAGGCGGCGCGCCTGGTGTCGCGCGCGACGGTGCGCGGCGCCAAGGTCGAGTCGACCGTGCTCGAGTTCACGCCGTCGCCGATCGACGCGTGGCCCGCCGACGATCTCGCGCTCGACATCGGCAGCGCGGGGTCGACCTCGCTCGTCGTGCAGACGATCCTGCTGCCGGTGATCGTCGCGAGCGCCCGACGCCCGGGGGTGTGGCGCGCCACGGTCCAGGGCGGCACGCACAACCCCATGGCGCCGCCGTTCGACTTCCTCGCGCGGGTGTTCGTGCCGCAGCTCGTGCGGATGGGCGCAGACGTCACGATCACGTGCCCCCGCGAGGGCTTCGTGCCGACCGGTGGCGGCGAGCTCGTCGTCGAGGTCGGGCCGTCGACGCTCGCGCCGCTCGCGATCGTCGACGCGGCGCCGGTGATCGCGCACCGCGCCGTCGCGATCGTGAGCCGGCTGCCGACCCACGTCGCGGACCGCGAGCGGCGCGCGGCCGCCGCGCGGCTCGCGCCTGCCGCGGTCGAGCTCGAGACCCGCGCGCTCGACCGCGGCGGCCCGGCGAACGTGTTCCTCCTCGAGGTCGAGCGCGCCGACGGGGTCCGCGAGCTCGTGTCGCAGTTCGGCGAGAAGCGCCTGCGCGCCGAGACCGTCGCCGAGCGCGCGTGCGACGACCTCGCCGCGTACCTCGCGCACGGCCATCCGGTCGGCGAGCACCTCGCCGATCAGCTGCTCCTGCCGATGGCGCTGGCGGGTGGCGGCAGCTTCCGCACCGGCCCGCTGTCGCTCCACGCCACGACCAACATCGACACGATCCGCATGTTCCTCGACGTCCCGATCTCGGTGACCGAGCTGCCGGGCGGCGCGCTCGTCGCGATCGGGTAGGGTAGCGCCATGACGGATCGGATCATCGTCGCGCTCGGCGCGCTCAACGGCGCGATCGCGGTGGGCGCCGGCGCGTTCGGCGCCCACGGCCTCAAGGATCGGCTCGACGCCCGCGCGCTCGAGGTGTTCGAGACCGCCGCGCGCTACCAGATGTATCACGCGCTCGCGATGGTGCTCGCCGGGCTGCTCGGCGCGCGGCTGCCGGGCGTCGTGTTCCAGGTCGGCATCGTGGTGTTCTCGGGCAGCCTCTACGCGCTCTCGCTGAGCGGCGTGAAGGGGCTCGGGGCGATCACGCCGCTCGGCGGCCTGGCGTTCCTCGTCGCGTGGGGGTGGCTCGCCCTCACCGCGCTGCGATCGTGACTACTCGTCGACGCGGATCAGCGTGACCGACTGATCCATCAGATCGCGATCGTCGTTCGGCGGGGTCGGCGACGGATCCTCGGTCGTGGGCGAGAAGAACAGGTGGATCGCCTGGAGCTTCTTGTTGATGCGCCCGTTCGTCGTCGACATCCGGACCACGACGTCGGTGAGGTGACCGGGGATCACCGTGATCGTGATCGACGACGCGACCGAGAAGATCCGCCACAGGCCGAGGCCCGCGCCGCCGCGGCTCTCGTCGAGCTCCACGGCCTTCGTGCTGCAGCGCCGGAGCACGTCGAGCAGGCGCGTCCGCGACAGCGATCCGAACGTGTCGCGCACGCGCACGAAGACGTTGCCACCTTCGATCCCGTAGCTGATCTCGCACGCCCGATCGGCCGGCAGGGTGACGTTCTCTTCGCGCGAGACCGCCGCCTTGAAGTACCCCGCCTCGGTGGGCGCGTCGTAGAGCGCGTTCATCACCAGCTCCTCCGCGACGTCGTTGATCGCGGTGATCGTCCGGGCGGCGAGCTTGTGCTTGGCGAAGAACGCCTCGATGCGCTCGAAGCGTGCCTCGCGATGGTTGCTCTCGGCCAGCAGCGCGATCCGGCCCATCCCCTCCACGCCCAGCATCACCTGGTCGGGCCGGTCGATCACCTCGAGCAGGGTCTCCAGGCTCGTGCGCGCCTGCGACGACGCCAGCATCGTCGTGGTGACGACCTGCGTCAGCCACGGATACGAGTCGAGCGTCTTGATCATCTGGGCGATGGTCTCGGACGGCGAGTCGTCGATCATCCCGATCACGGGGATGATCGGGCGGTCGTCGCCGAGCTGCGGCAGCAGATCGACGTCGACGAACGCGACCCCGCTCTTGCCCTTCGTCGCGGCCACGAAGTCCTGCTGGTTCTTCACGCGCACGTGCGACACCGGCAACGACGTGGCGAGCAACCTGGCGTTGGTATCGCCCGCGAACACGACGAGGGGGCGCACGCTCCGCGGGATGGGGCGCTCCGTGATCGGCCGGTTCAACCTCGGCTTGGCCGTGCCGTCCGACGGCGTTGGGGTAGGGGTCGCCTTCGTCGGCTCCGCGTCCGCCTTCACGTCAGGGGCGTCCTTGGCGTCCTTGGCGTCCTTGGCTGGCTTCGCGTCTGCCTTCGCAGGCTTCGCGTCCGCCTTCGCCGACTTCGCGTCCGCCTTCGCAGGCTTCGCGTCAGGCTTCGCGGCCGCGGCAGCGGACAGGCGTGCATGGCGAAGCCACAGCCCCACGCCCGACAACAGGACCACGCCGCCGAGCAACCCGTACTGCCATGGCTCCACGGCGTTATCCTAAAGGATTCCTGAACGAACCCAAGAATCTGTTCGTCGATCGGCCCGTGATCGCCCGATCGAGCAGATCATCCAAATCGGTCAACGTGGGAGCTACGGGCGTGACCACGGTGACGGATGGAACGACTTCACGAGATGCTCGACGAATAAGGCCAGTCGCGGCGCGATGTTCTGCCGCGCCGGATAGACCGCGTGAACATCGGTCACACGACCGCTCCAGGTGGGCAGCACCCGGACCAGGCGACCGTTCCCGATGTCCTCCTCGACCATGAAGTTGCTGAGCAGCGCGATGCCACCCCCTGCCAGCGCCAGATCTCGCACCGCGCCGAAGTTGTTGCTCGCGAACCGCGAGGGGCGTCCGAACTCGTGGGTGGCGTCGCCGCTCGCGATCGTCCAGGTCTGGTTGCGCGGGGTCGGCGTGAACAGCAGCCGATCGTGCGCGTCGAGGTCGTCGACCACCTCCGGATCGCCGCGCCGCGCGAGGTACGCCGGGGCCGCGCACAGGATCGTGTGGATCGCGCACACGCGCCGGGCGATCAGCGTCGACTCCTGGAGCGTGCCGAACCGGATCGCGAGATCGAAGCCCTCCTCGATCAGATCGACCGTGCGATCGGTCGCCTCGAGCTCGACGCTGACGTCGGGGTGGGCCACCAGGAACGTGGCGATGATCTCGCCGAGGTAGCGATCGGACAGGTCGATCGGCGCGGTCACCCGGAGCCGCCCGCGCGGCGTGGCTTGCATGTCCATCACCACCTGCTCGGCGGCGGCGACGTCGGCGACGATCCGCGCGCACCGCGCGTAGTACGCCTCGCCGATGTCGGTCACCGCGAGCTTGCGCGTCGTGCGCTGCACCAGCCGGACGCCGAGCCGCTCCTCGAGCTGCGCGAGCTTGCGGCTCACCGTCGACTTCGGCAGGCCGAGCAGATCGGCCGCGCCCGTGAAGCTCTTCGTCTCGACGACCTTGGTGAAGACGACGATGTCGTTGAGATCCATGCGCCGAGTCTACCCTTCGGATCAGCCGAGCACGGGCAGTCGACGCGCGAGGATCTTCGCCTCCGCGGCGTCCATCGCGACGACCAGCTCGGGCCCGAAGATCGCGCCAAGATCCGTCCGTGCGAAGCGGTAGAGCGACACGTTGCCACCGTGGGCGCACGAGTAGTCCGGATACTCGTCGGCGACGACGATCGCGTCCTCGGCGTAGCTGAGCGGGAACAGCCGACAGATGTTCGGCTTGATCCCGTGGAGGTCCCAGCCCCGCTCGATCGACGCGCGATGGATCGCGCATCCGCGCCGGTCGTGCGCGAGGAAGATGCAGCCGTCGTTCCACGTCTCGGTGCGGACGACCTGACCCGACGGATAGTCGGGATCGTCGACCACGTCGGCGCCGAACCACGGCTTGCCCGCGACCTCGGCGCGCAGCAGCGGGCGGATGTCGCCGGCCTTGGCGAGGATCGCGTCGCGCTCGCCGACGTCGACGTCGCAGCCGTACTGGCAGCACGCGTCGTACTTGAGCGTGTGCGTGGCGACCATCGTGCAGTCGTGCGTCATGCAGTCCTCGGCGACCTGCCGCGTGAACATGTCGATCTCCACGGTGTGAAACCGCGGGTGGTCGATCGCGATCGAGGGGGGCGACGGAGCGTCTTCGGACATCGCGGGGAATCTACCAAGTCACCCTGACGAGCAGCGCCGCGAGGTCCTCGCGGCCGGTCGGATCCTCGCCGGGCGCGCAGGCCTCGCGATTGACCGCCAGCAGCAGCGCCGACAGCGTCGTCTGATCGATCACGCAGTCGGCGTCCGCGGCCGCCGGGCCGCGCGCGGTGAAGTTGCGCGCGCACGCCTGCACGACGGGCAGCGAGCGGCCCTCGCGCAGGCGGATCGGCGCGCCGTGCGAGCGACACACGAGCGGCCGCGCGTCGTAGATCCGGCAGCGCCCGGCCTCGTCGAGCGCGGCGCACCGATCCGAGGGCACCTGGGCGGCCGCGTGCAGCGCGGCGCGCCGATCGACGGCCAGCGTCGCGACGTGCGCGACGATCGCCGCGGCCTCGACCTTGGTCACGGTCAGACGTGCGTGACAGCAGTCGCTGCACCCGGTGTGACACTGGAGGTCCGCGGCGTGGCGTGCCTCGACACGCGCGAAGAAGCCGTCGACCTTCGCCGTCAACTCGCGGTAGCGCGCCGTCACGGCGCGGCGGGAGCCGCCGGTGCCGTCGCCGGCTGATCGGCCCCGCCGTTGCCCATCAGCGCGAGCGCGAGCGCGAACAGCGCGGCGCGCCGCGAGCCGTCGTCGGTGAGGCCCTCGACGCGAAGCTTGACGCCCATGTCGTTGCCGCCCTGGATGACGCCCGCGGCGTCGATCGAGACCTTGCGATCGCCGGCGACGAGCGTGGCGCCGTCGAACTTGAACGGCGCCACGTCGCCCTTGGCGAACTTGAACGAGCCATCGGGCTGCATCGCGCCGGCCTCGCTGCCGTCGGCGGTGAGCAGCTGCCCGGCCGCGCTGATCTTCGCCATCACGGCCCACTCCGCCGGCTTGCCCGGATCGGCGCGGTTCTCTTCGACCCGACCATCGGCGTGGATCTGCAGGCCGAGGTCCTCGCCGAGGTAGAGCTTCATCTCGACGAGCGTGAACGGCGAGCCGGTGAGGCCCGCCGGCGTCGGCGTGGGATCGATGATCGGCGTCGTCGTGGGGGTGGTCGTCTCGTGCTTGCAGGCGCCTACGGTGGCGGCGCCGGCGGCAAGCGCGAGGGCGATTGCGAGCGTCTTCATGCCCACGAAGTAGCACGAGATCAGGTAGATCTCGACCCATGGATCCCGCGGTGATCGCCGCGCAGCTCTGCGAGCTGAGCATGTACTACGAGCTGGACGGCGATCGGCATCGCGCGTTCGCGTACGCCCGCGCGTCGAAGTCGATCGGCGCCGCCACGGGCCTCGCGCGCCTGCTCGACGAGGGCCGCGTCGACGAGCTCCCGGGCGTGGGGCCGTCGATCGCGCGCGCCGTCGGCGAGCTCGCGCGGCGCGGCAACCTCGACGTCCTCGATCGGATGCGCGCGAAGTGGCCGCCCGTCGTGCTCGAGCTCGCGTCGCTACCCAGGCTCGGCGTGAGCAAGGCGCGCACGCTGTGGCAGGCGTTCGACCCGGCCGACCTCGACGCGGTCGCCCTGCTCTGTCGCGCGGGCGCGATCCGCTCGCTCAAGGGCTTCGGGGCGATCAGCGAGGCGGGCATCCTCGACGCGATCGAGGAGCGCCGGCGCGTCGGCGTGCGCGCGTTGCTGGTCGACGCGATGGTCGCGGCCGAGGCGCTCGCCACGCAGCTCCGGCGCGCGCACGTGCGCGTCGAGATCGCCGGGCCGGTGCGCCGCTGGATCGAGGAGGTCGACCACCTCGCGTTCGTGATCGAGGGCGAGGGCCCGCAGCTCGATGGCCTCCCTTCGCAGCTCGCGAGCGGCCTGCGCGTCGAGCTGTTCGCCGCGCCGCCGGCGCAGTTCGGATGGGCGCACGTCCGCGCCACCGGCTCGGCCGAGCACGTGGCGCTGCTCGAGGAGCGCGCCCGCGCCCGCGGGGTCGATCTCGCGACGCTCGTCGCGCCGGACGAGACCGCCGTGTACCGCTCGCTCGGGCTGCCGTGGCTACCGCCTGAGGTGCGCGATGGCACCGACGAGCTGTCGGGCGACGACTTCACCGATCTCGTCACGCTGGCGGATCTGACGACGGCGACCCACTGCCACACGACCGCCAGCGACGGCAAGCACACCATCGCGGAGATGGCCGCCGCGGCGGGCGAGCTCGGCTTCCGCGCGCTCACCATCACCGATCACTCGGCCGCGGCCGCGTACGCCGGCGGGCTCGACGCGGCGCGCCTGCGCGCCCAGGCAGCCGAGATCCGCGCGCTCCGGGCCGACGGCACGGCGATCCAGGTGCTCCACGGCACCGAGGCCGACATCCTCGCCGACGGCACGATCGACGTGCCGGCCGAGATGCTCCCCGAGCTCGACCTCGTGATCGCGAGCGTGCACCAGCGCTTCGGTCAGGGCGAGGACGAGATGACGGACCGCCTCGTCACCGCGATGCGCCAGCCGTTCTTCAAGATCTGGGGGCACGCGCTGGGGCGGCTCGTGCTGCGCCGCCGGCCGATCGACGTCCGGATCGACGACGTGTTCGACGCGATCGCGGCGTCGCGCGCGGCGATCGAGCTCAACGGCGATCCGCACCGGCTCGACCTCCCGCCCGCGCTCGCGCGCCGCGCCGCGGCCCGCGGCATCAAGTTCGTGCTGTCGAGCGACGCGCACAGCGCCGAGAACCTACGCGCGACCCGGTTCGCCGTCGCCATGGCCCGGCGCGCCCGGCTCCGCCGACGCGACGTCCTCAACGCGCTGCCCGTCGACGAGCTCGCCGCTATCGTGCGCCCGACGTGACCGCGGCACCGCGATCAGCGCCAGCGGCATGACCGCGGTCAAGAGCGGCACCCAGATCGGCTGGTGGAGCAGGCCGAGCCCCGCGAGCGCCGACGCCAGGAAGCAGATCGCCAGCCGCACGCGCGCGTAGCGCCGCCGGCGCGCGACCGTCAGGAACGGCAACACGAGGTCGAACGGCACCAGCACGAACACCAGCTCGTTCCAGCGCACGCCCTGGATCGGCGACACCAGCACGAGCGTCCAGATCGCGATCCCCCACAGGCTCGGCGCCAGCACCGCCAGCCCGATCGCCACGCGCTCGAACCGCCCGCGCCAGCGCGCCACCGCGAGCGGCGCGACGAGCCCGAGCGCGACGAGGAACATCAGCAAGCGCCCGGTCGAGCCGACCGGATCGTTCGGCGGCCCCCGGCGCACGTAGAGGTGGTCGACCTTCGCGCCGAGCCGCGTCGCGACCTCCGCGCGCATGACGTCGGGCCAGAACATCGCCTGGTAGAGCGTCGGGTGATCGTCGAGCTGGCGGCCGAGCAGGAAGTCGGCGAGCGCGATCAGCGGGGGCAGCCCCGCGAGCCCGCGCTTGCCGAGGTCGCGGAACGTGGACGGATACGTGCCGGTGGCGTCCTTCGACAGCTTGCCGCCGGTGACCCGATCGAGCAGGTCGCGGATCCGCGTCGTGCAGTTGTCGAAGAAGTGATCGTAGACGTAGTAGCGATGCTCCTCGGTGATGTTGCGCCACAGCTCGGCCTCGACCGCGCGGCGCTCGTCGGCATCGAGCGCGAGCTCCTGGCGCCAGATGTCGCGGTCCTCGCTCGCGTAGTACTGGTACATCGTCGCGTACCGCGTCGGCTCGACCCAGAACCGCTGCGCGCCGCGGAGGAAGTTCCAGATCAGCGCCGTGCCCTCCTCGCCGAAGTCGGTCACGCCGTAATTGAAGCAGACCTCGGGAAACCGCGCCGGGTCGTGATAGCGCAGGCAGATCGTCGCGTGGCCGAACCGCTCGAAGATCAGCTCGCCCGGACCGAACGTGTACAGCTCGATCAGCGGCGGCTCCGACTCGAGCGGCCCGCCGAGGATCTCGCCGTCGCCCAGCTCCTGCGGCTGCGCCACGACCGGCGCGCCGACCAGCAGCAGCGCCACGCCGACGCCCACCATCAGCGCGGACGACGGCGCGCTCACGGCGTCGCGGGCTTGGCGAACGCGCTGTCGGGCACGGTCGGGTCGAGCTCCACCTTCGCGACCGTCAGGGTCGTGATCCGCCCGCCGGCCGACTGCGTGCGCTTGTGCGCGATCTGCAGGTCGCCGACGGTCTTGTAGTCCGCGAAGTCGTCGGTGTTGGTCACCGGGCCGTCGGTGTAGCCGATGCGCGTGACCAGCTTGGTCTTGCGATCGAGGTATACCTTGACGTCGAGCCCGGTGTACGGCGACGCGAGCAGCAGCACCGCGTTCGCCTTGCCGTCGATCATCTCGTCGGCGAGCGGCGTGACCTTGGCGTCCTTCGCGCTCGCCTTGAGCAGGATCAGCTCCGGCTCGCGCCAGCGCTCGAAGTCGATCGCGCCGAGGTCCTGCTTCTGGATGTCGACGATCTGCGACGCGCCGGTCTTCGGGTTGGGGCCGAGCTGCCAGCCGGTCTGTCCGAGGACCGACACGATCACCGGGACCTTCTGCCCGCCCGGCACCGTCAGCGTCGCGTCGATCCGGATCTTGTCCGGAATCAGGAAGATGCGCTCGATCTCGACCGGCACGTTCTGCCCCTGCACCGCGGTCGAGCCCGACGCGCTCATCTTGAGGCCCTTGAGCGCCTCGAGCTTGGCCCGGCCACCCTTGACGACGAGCGCCTCGGCGACGAGCTGCTGCATCGCCGCGATCGCCTTCGGATCGGCCGGCTTGGCGACCTCCTTCACCTCGGGGGAGATCGGCTCGGTGTACGCCACCTTCTCGTAGCGCCAGCCCTCGGCCTTGAGCTGGGGCTCGAGGTCCTTGGCGTCGCCGACCATCACGATGACGTACGCGCGGGGATCGAGGATCGCCGCCGCCGCCTGCGCGGCCGACGTGACGTCGACCTTGCCGACCGCGAGCGGGAAGTTCGCGAGGTACTCGCGCCCGAAGCCGTGCAGCTCGGCGCCGATCAGCGCGCCGCCGAGATCCGCCGCCGACTGGAACCGCAGGCCGTAGCCGCCCGCGATGTTCGCGATCGCCGCGTCGACCTCGTCCTGGGTCGGCCCGGCCTTGGCCATCCTCGCGATCTCGGCGAGCACGAGCTTGGTCGTCGACACCGCCTCGCTGTTGCGCGTGAACGTCGACGCGACGAACGACCCCTGGTCGAGGTTGCGATCGAAGCTCGAGGTCGCGCCGTACGTCTTGCCACCCTCGACGCGGACGACGCGCATCAGCCGCGAGCTGAACCCGCCGCCGCCGAGCACGTAGTTCCACACCAGCGTGTCGAAGAACCGCGGATCGTCGTGCGCGATGCCGAACTGGGCGATGCGGATGTGCGTCTGCGTCTGCCCGGGCTTGTCGACGAGCCGGATCCGGCTCCCCGACAGCCCCTGCGCCTGGAAGGTCGGCGACGGCGGGACCGGCCCCTTCTTCCACGCGCCGAACGTGCGCTCGAGGTCGCCCTTGAGCTTCCTGGCGTCGACGTCGCCGGTCACCACCAGCATCGCGTTGGCCGGGACGAACCACGTCTTGTGCCAGGCGACGACGTCGTCGCGCGTGACCGCGCCGATCGTGCGCTCGCTGTTGATCCAGCCGCGGACGTGCTCGTTGCCCCACAGGAGGTTCTGCACGTGGAGCGACGCGAGCACGCCGGCATCCTCGAGCCGCTGGCGCGCGTTCGCGATCAGCTTGTCGCGGACCGCGTCGAGCTCCTTCTGCGGGAAGCTCGGCTGCGTCACGATCTCGGGCAGCAGGTCGAGGCACATGCGGCGGTCGCGCGCGAGCACGCTGCACGACACCAGCGTGGCCTCGAACGTCGACTCGCTCGCGAGCGTGCCGCCGACGAAGTCGACCTGCTTGGCGATCGCGAGCGCGTCGTGCCGCGTCGTGCCCTTGACGAGCAGGTCCGCCGCGAACTCCGACACGCCGAGGCGCGCGTGGGGCTCCTGGATGCGCCCGGCCTTGATCGCGAGCTGCATGCTCACGACCGGCAGCTTGTCGCTCGTGATCACGAACACCGGCAGCCCGTTGGCGAGCTTGTAGGTCTCGATCGTCGGCAGCGCGACCGCGACCGGCGCGCTCGCGCGCGGCGGCGCGACTCACGGGGTCCTCGGCTTGGGCGGGATCACGACGACGGTCGCCTTGTCCGGTGCGAGATAGGCCTTCACGACGCGCTGGACGTCCGCGCTCGTGACCTTCTCGATCTGATCGACGTCACCGAGGAACGCGCTCGGGTTGCCCGTGAGGATCCACGAGCGCCCGATCGCCTCGGCCAGGCCCTGCGCGTTCTCGAGCGAGAACACGAAGCCCGACTGCACCTGGTTCTTGGCCTTGCGCAGCTCGTCGGCGCTCGGCCCGGTCTTGGCGAGCTTCTCGATCTCGTCCTGGATCGCGGCCTCGATCTTGTCCCCGGCGGCGGGGTCGAAGAACGCTCCGAGCGCGACGGTCAGGCCCGGCTCCTCGCGGACGACCGACTCCATGCCGGCCTGCACCGCGAGCCGCACCTTCGTCTTGGGATCCTCGCGCTCGAGCCGCTGCTTGAGCCGCGACGAGTCGCCGGTCCCCAGCACGATCGACGCGACCTGGAGCGCGTAGATCTCGGGATCCCTCGCGGCCGGGAGGTGGAACCCGACGAGGACGAGCCCGATCTGGTTGGGCTGGGCGAGCTCCTTGCGCTTCTGCGTCTGCGCGGGCTCCTGGGCGTCCTTGCTGGGGCGCGGCACGTCCGCGCCCTTGGGGATCGGGCCGAACCACTTCTCGGCGGCGGCCTTGACCTGCGCGGCGGTCACCTTGCCGACGACGACGAGCATCGCGTTGTTCGGCTGGTAGTACGCGTCGTAGAACTTCTTGAGATCGTCGGGGGTCGTCGCGTCGAGATCGGAGATCGTGCCCCCCGCCGTCCATGCATAGGGGTGCTTGGTGAACGCCACGCCGAGGAAGCGGAGGAAGCCCTTGGTGATCGGCGAGTTCTCCTGCCGGCGGATCTCCTCCTTGACGACCTCGCGCTCGACATCGATCATCGGCTTGCGAAACAACAGGTTCCGCATGCGCTCGGCCTCGAGCTCGATCGCGTAGTCGAGGTGCTCGGCGGGCAGCGTGTTGATGTAGTGCGTCGCGTCCTCGTCGGTCGCGGCGTTGACGTAGCCACCGAGCCCGTTGATCGATTGCGCGTGGAACTCGGCGCGCACGTGGGCCGTGCCCTTGAACATCATGTGCTCGAACATGTGGGCCGAGCCGCGGCGATCGCGGGGCTCGTCCTTGCTCCCGGCGTGGTACCAGACCTGGACGGCGACGACCGGGGCGGCGTCGGTGTGGAGCACCGCGACGGACAGGCCGTTGGCGAGCGTGAAGGTCTCGATGGTGGGAAGGTTGGCGATCGTTCCCTTGGCGTGAGCTATCGGAGCAACGACGAGGGTCGTTCCTGCAAAGGCCAAAGCGAGTAGACGGACATGCATGGCGGGTCGCAACCTAGCAGCAAGACCGCAACCGAGGCGGCCCGGTTGTCCGCGTAGAATCGACGCGGCACCCCCTCGAATTGCACCATTATCGGAATTTCGCTAATTGACTGGAATCCAGTCGGGAGGCAAAGTTGCTTCATAACGCGACCTGGGATGGTCGTTACGATTTCTGAGGTGTGTGATGGCTAGAGCACAGGGTATTGCGGTGGACGAGGGACGCGGCATCATCGATGTCACGGGTGTGAAGGTGTTCTCGGCGACCAAGGCGAAGGAGCGCGAGCTGCTCGGCGAACTGATCACGGACTGGATTCGCAGCCACCCGGATCACGAGATCGTCGACAAGATCGTGACCCAGTCGTCAGATTCTGAGTTCCATTGCCTCACGATCACGCTGTTCTACAAGCACGCCAAGGCCTAGTGCTGTACTCGGCTTGACCCCACGGTCGAGATCCGGTACCCACTTCCCTCCCCGTTATGGAAAACAATACGTTCGGAAAGCCTGTCGAAGTCGAGGTTCGCGACAGCCTCGAGAAGGCGATGAAGATCCTCAAGCAGAAGATGTCCAAAGAGGGCATCCTGCAGGAGCTCAAGCGCCGTCGCTTCTACGAGAAGCCCAGCGTCAAGAAGAAGCGGAAGACCCGTGAGGCGCGCAAGCGTCTCCGCCGCGAGATGAAGCGCCGGATCACGCCAGCTCCGACGCGCTAGTCGTTCCTCGTGACGACGACGGACTGGGTCGAGATCATCGTTCCGGTCGGTGCGAGTGACGTCGATGACGTCGCTGCATTGATCGCATCCGAAGTGCCATCGGCGAGTGCCGGCACCGAGCTCCGCGGGGACGAAGTTGTCTTCTGGGCAACCGTCGACGGTGCCGCCGCTGCCTTGGCCGAGACGCGTGACGCGGTCGCCCGCTGGCAGGCGGGCGGCGCTGCGGTGGACCCCGCGCGCGTGCGCTCGGCGGCGGCGATGCCCGAGGCCGAGTGGCGTGACGCCTGGAAGCGTTACTTCAAGGTCTCCCGGCTGACCCGTCAGTTCGTCGTGGTGCCGTCGTGGGAGACCTACGACGCCGCACCCGGCGACGTCGTCATCGACCTCGATCCCGGCATGGCGTTCGGGACCGGCACGCACGCGAGCACGCAGCTCGTGCTCGAGGAGCTCCAGGTCCTGGCCGACACCAAGCTCGAGATCGATCGGATCCTCGACGTCGGCTGTGGCTCGGGGATCCTCGCGATCGCCGCGGTCAAGCGCTGGCCCGGCGCGACGTGCGTCGCGCTCGACAACGATCCGATCGCGGTGTCCGCGACGGTCGAGAACGCGACGACGAACCGCTGCCAGGCCCAGATCGACGCGCGCGTGACGCCGCTCGGCGAGCTGGGCGACGAGACGTTCCCCGTCGTGCTCGCGAACATCCAGGCGCACGTGCTCCGCGAGCTCAAGGACGCGCTGATCGCGCGATCGCGTGGCACCTTGATCCTGTCCGGCTTGCTCACGCCGCAGGCGCAGCCGCTCGCCGACGAGTTCGTCGCGGCGGGCATGCACCTCGTCCGCGTCCGTGCGAGCACGCTCGATCCGCAGTGGTCGTGTGCCGTGCTCGCGCGCACGACGACATGACGCGGATCTTCGTCGATCCCGCGCAGCTCGCGGCGGGCGAGCTGATCGTGACCGGCGACGAGCACCACTACCTGTCGCGCGTGCGCCGCGCGCGCGGGGGTGAGATCGTCGAGCTCGTCGACGGTGCCGGCCGCCGGGCGCGCGCCGAGATCGCGCGGATCGCGGATCACGCGACCATCCTGCGCGTCGAGGCGCCCGAGGCGATCCCGTCGGTGCCGCCGGTCATCCGCGCCGCGATCCCGATCATCAAGGGTGATCGGATGGACACGTGCATCGAGAAGCTCGTCGAGGTCGGAGTCGACGCGATCCTCGTCTGGCCCGCGACACGCGCGGTCGTCAAGCTCGACGACCACAAGCGGGGCACCCGGCTCGCGCACTACCAGGCGACCGCGCAGGCCGCCGCGCGGCAGTCGGGCCGGGCGAGCGTGCCGGCGGTGTCGTGGACGACCCTCGCGCAGCTCCTGCCGATGCGCGGCCTGGTGCTCGATCCGTCGTCCGATCGGCCGGTCGACCGGGAGCTCGAGCGGCTCGAGGGCGCCCAGGACGTGACGATCGCGAGCGGTCCGGAGGGTGGGTTCGCCCCCGACGAGCTCGCGCAGCTGCTCGCGACCTGGACGTCGATCGGGCTCGGGCCGCGCGTGATGCGCGCCGACACCGCGCCGGTCGTCGCGGTCGCGTTGATCCGCGCGCTGACGAAGACCTAGGGCGAGCTCGCGAGCCCGTCTTCTCCGATCATGCGACGGAGCATGTTTTCGCGCGTGGCGAAGCCAACGCGCTACATGCTCCTACGACATCAGCACCGAACCATTCGGAATCGTTTCCGTTTACGTTCAGGTTTGGGTTTACGGGTCAGCGACGGGCGGGCGGACGCGCGAAGCGATCGTCGCCCGGGAACGGATCGGCGGTCTCGCGGGTCATGATCTCGCCGCTGTCGGGCAGCGGCGCGACCGGGATGCCGAGCGCCGTGAGGCCCGAGGCGTCGTTGTAGCGAAGCTCGGCGATGGCGATCGGCGTGTTGTTGTTGCGGGTGAACCGCGTGTAGGTCGCGGCCGAGGTGCGCTGCTCGCCGTACTCGGTGCCGAGGCCCGGACGCCCGACCTGCTTGTCGGCAGGCGGCGACATCGTCGGTTCGACGTAGTCCTCGTCACCACCGTAGTCCGCGTCGATGTGGCGGGGCGCGCGTGCCGCACCCCCGCCCCGGGGCGCGGGCGGGGCCGGCCGCGAGGCGACCGGCGAGGAGGGACGCTCCTCCGACCGCGGGCGCTCGGCCTCCGCAGGCGCCTTCTTGTAGTCCTTGGGACCGCCGCCGCGAACGCCGTCACGCGAACCGACGACGTCGTCGCGATAGTCGTACGGCCGACCGGTCGGCGCCGGCGGCTTGTCGGCGGTGATGATCTGCTGCTCGACCGGCGCGGACTCCTCGAAGATCGCCGCGGCGATCACGCCGACGTTGCGCGCCTTGCCCTTCTGGCCGGCGTACGAGTCGGTCACCGACGAGAACCGGAACGTCGCGACGTCCGACGTCGAGGTGCGAAAGCCCTCGATGCGCACCTCGCCGTAGGCGGGGACCACGTAGCCGCGCTTGCGCAGATCGCCCGACTCGCCGTCGATCACGTCGAGCCCGTCGACCGTGACGACCGCCTCGACGCGCCGGGCGGTCGGGTTGGTGATGCGGATCGTGTAGCGCTCGCCCGCGTTGCCCTGGACGTAGAACCGGTCCTTCTGCGCGAACGTCGGCGCGGTGTCGCGGCATCGGGCCCAGGGGCTGATCGGCGTAGGCAGAGGAGCACCCGCCGGCGAAGATGATGGAGGCGAAGAACATCCGCATGCGCGACATGCCTCCTCACACGCCCGAGGACCGCCACCGATCTACCAAATCACGCGGCGGGATCTGTATAGTCCGAGGCGATGGCGCCTACGAAGAACCCGAAGAAGCCAGCCAAGTCCGCGAAGACACCCGGGAAACCGGCGGCGAAACCCCGGACGCGGGCGTCGGCCAAGCCGGCGTTGGCCAAGCCCACCTCGGCCAAGACCACGACGTTCACCCCCAAGGGGCCGCGGCTCGGGCGTGAGGACGTGTTCGAGGCCGATCCGACGTTGTTCGACCCGCTCACCGCGGGTGAGGTCGCCGACGCGCTCCGGACCCTCACCGAGGATCGCCGGGTGTCGTCGATGGCCAAGGTGGGACGCTATCGCGTGATCGCGACCGAGCCGCTCGTGGTCAAGCCGCCCAGCCTGACGTCCGGCCACCGCCTCGCGCGCGTCGTCGCCTACGACCACGCCAGCGACCGCTGCATCGACGCGTGCGTCGACCTCGACGCCGGCAAGGTCTCGCACCTCGAGACCAACCGCAGCCAGCCGATGCTGTCGCGCGACGAGGAGGCGCTCGCGGTCACGATCGCGACCAACGACGATCGCGTGCGCGCCAAGCTCGCGCTCGGCGACGTCCCGCAGACCACGATGCACTACTGGGGCAGGACGGCGAGCGACCTCGCGTTCTAGCGACGCTCGGCGGCCGTGATCTTCGGTCGCGCCGACGGCGAGTCCACGCTCGTCGCGGTCGTCGACCTGACCGACAACACGGTGACGCAACTCGTCCCGGCGGAGCTATGGTGATGAGCGCCAACAACACGATCACTGAGGCGAACTGGAAGTTCCACTGGCGGATGACCGAGTCCGCCGGGATCATGGTCTACCTCGCCGACTACCGCGGCCATCGCGTGCTGTGGGAGGGCTCGTTGCCCTACGTCACGATCGATCACCAGCGCGAGACGCTCGAGGTCGACAACGCCAGCGAGCGGCACGGTCCGTGGTGGGTGCCGCTCGGGACGCGCACCGTGCAGGGTCCCGTCCGCGTGCAGTCGTTTCGTGGCGGCGTCGAGCTGTCGGCCGCGTTCGCGTCGGGCCCGTACCACTACAACCAGCTGTGGCGGTTTCACGACGACGGCCGCATCTGCCCGTGGCTCACGATCTACGGCCCCGGCGTTCACGATCAGCACACCTACCACCCGCACTGGCGGTTCGACTTCGATCTCGACGGCGCCCGTGACGACGCGTTCGAGCGCTTCGAGGATGCCCGGTGGCAGCGCGTCGAGCACGAGGGTTGGTTCCCGTACGACGGCCAGGCCGACGAGGCCGGCAACGTGTGGCGCCAGGTCGACTTCGGCTCGGGCGCCGCGATCAACATCCGCCCGCACACGTGGGACGACGCCGAGGTGTTCGCGGTCCGCTACCACGAGGGGGAGTGGCCCCCGTTCTCACCGCGCACGGGCATCGGCACGCAGACGTTCCCCGCAGCCTACGTCGGCGCCGAGGCCCTCGATGGTGACGACGTGACCCTGTGGTACGTCGCCCACGTGCACTTCGACCAGTCGTTCCCGTACACCGCCGGTCCCTGGATCCAGGTCCAGGGGCTCGGCGGGTAGCGCTCCGTCGTAAACCCAAACGAAGACGTAAACGCAAACGACGTCGTTTACGTTTACGGTCGGGTAGCCCGGCGACTTTGGCTCGCCGGGCCCCCACAGATCCGGACATGCACAATTCACGCATCCGGCTCTTCAGTGCACAGGTTCGCTAGGTGCCGTACCGGTGAACGATGCGCGGTCCTGGGAGCGGA
>JAPLLF010000823.1 GCA_026387715.1 Pseudomonadota bacterium | reverse complement strand
CGCCCTAATCACCATCACGTCGAGCCTGCGGCAGTGCAGGCTCGTTGATGTCCATCGACACCTGCGACATCACCGTCACCAGCTCGATGTCCATCAGTCAGTCGGTCTCGTGGACCATCGGCAGGGCCGCCTCGTAACAGCTGCGAGAGGTTGCCGGGCGCTACTATTCTGCCGGCGAGCGTTTGAGGCGACTCCTTATGCTCCAGGATGGTCTGGGCGTTGAGCCCTCGAAGGCCGATCTGCTGGATGCGCTTTCATCTGGAGCGCGTGTCCCAAGCTTGGACCCGGCGCCGCTCGGGAACTACTACTCGAGCCAATTGGACAAGGGGGGCGATCGGCTCGCGCACATCGTCGAGGAGTCCAGCTTCTTCACCAAGCGGCTGGCTCTCGCGAGTTCGCGGATCTACTACACGATCTTCGCGGTCGGCACGGCGACGGCCGTGGCACTTGCCTGGTACTGGATTCGAGAAGGCGTGCTCTCTGGCGGAGCCTCGCCGACGATCCTCTCGCAGATCTTCACGAACGTCCTCATTTTCTTCGGAGCCAGCAGCACGCTGGTGGCGGCCCGCTCCTTTGGCGCACTCGCACAGGCAGCGTCGACCACGTTCGACCGCGCCGGGGCCATGCGTCAGAGTCCCTCCGACCCGGACAGCGTCGATCTGGCCAAGCTCCTGAGCGGATACGACGTCGGGCTGGCCAAGGCCCCGCCGATCCCAGGAACCGTGTACAGGCTGTGCCGCAAACGCCTGGACGCCGCCTGGAAGGCGGTGATGATGGCAGAGGGGGCGAAGCCCTGATGCCGTACACGGTCAACGCCTCCTTCCAGGGGTTCTTCGAGACCATCACCATCGGTGGCGACTTGAAGGCGACCGCGAAGGCGCGGCGCGACAAGATCGCGGAGCTGCTCGCAGGGAAGTTCTCTACGCTCGACGTCATTGCGACCGGGTCGCTGGTGCGTGGCACCGCACTGCGCGGCGTCTCCGATGCCGACGTGCTCGTCGTGCTGCACTACGGCAAACACGTCGAGGGTAAGGGTCCGACGGCCGTGCTCGAGGCTGTCCGACACGCGCTCGCAAGCTACAACGCCAAGATGGTCAAGAAGAACGGCCAGGCCGTCACTCTCTACTTCTCGACTTGGCCGAACGTCGACCTTGTGCCTGCGCACAGGGTCAACGGGCAGGACTATCTCAACATCCCCGACGCGAACAACGGCACCTGGATCAGGACGAACCCACAGGTCCACGACACCCTGATCGCCCAGCTCTCAAGGCGACATCGGGAGTTGATGCGGATGGCCAAGTGCTGGAACCACGCTCACTCCGGATACCTCCAGGCCTTTCACCTCGAGCAGATTGCGGCTCGCGTGACGGCGGTGTGGGACGGGGGCGAGTGGGAAGACGACTCGTGGCCATGGGCGCTCCGGGACTTCTTCCGGACGGCCATCGAGCTCACTGAGCCAGCGTCGGACATCTCGGGCCCGTACAGCACAGACGACTGGAGCGAGTTCCGAGATCGGCTGCGCCGAGGGGAGACGCTCAGCGACGAAGCCTGGTCAGCCGCGAGGAACGGCAACGTCAGGACCGCCGTCGATCGGCTGCGCGTCCTCTTCGGAAACCAGTTTCCGGCCTACGGATGATCGTCGGTCGGTCAGCAACGGCAACACGGGAGGAGAATCCAGATGGCGAAGAACGGCAGAAGCGGCGATGGACACCGAAACGGGGCGGTCAAGGACCGCTCCCAGACCCTCAACCCCAAGACCGACCAGTGGGTGAAGCGCGACAACAACACGGGCAAGTTCATGGACGTCAAACAGGACGGGAAGCCGTTCAAGGGTGTTACGAAGGAGTAGCCGTCCTTCCTCGTGGTCCCCGCCTTGCACGAGCACTTGGCGCCGGACCCAGTAGACCTGCAACTTGCTCGGGTTCCAGTGCGCCGTGCCTGAGGAGCGCCCGCGGGGTCTGGCGCACGAGGTCCCAGTGCTTGCGGATCAGGACGAACGTCGCCGCTTCCAGTTTGGCGGTGAGTGCTCTCTTCTTGTCGGGTTCGGGGACCGTCCAGCCGTCGCCAGTATCCCTCCGAAGAATATGAAAGACCCACCTGCGGATATCGGCCGCGTCAGTCTCCGCACCGCGTCGTAGCGCGACCTCTGGCGATACCCGGTACGCGATGCTTTCCGCGACATAGCCGGCCATAGATCCCATGACGCACTTGGTTCGTACCTCTCGTGTGTAGCGAAACCCTGAACCGAGGTCGGCGTGCAAAGCGAGGCCGCTGTATGCGGCTCCGCCGTGCTTGTCTCCGCCAATCTCCACGCCAGGTGCTTGGCCGAAGAGCACGAAGTGAGCCACGGTGTGGCCCGCCTCGTGCCATGCGATGGCGCGTTGCTCGGCTCGCCTCGCCGAGCCAGGTCGACCGAGTCTGAATGCCTTTCGCACGAGGTCTCGCGCCGACCTATCTCGGCCTGCCTGCCGTTCCAACCGCGTCGCCTGCCTAGCGGCTTGCGCTCTGTTGTGAGCCTTCTTCCACTCATCCCAGATTGGAGCAGCTCGCTCGAGACGGGCCAAATCACTGCGAGTTGGATTTCCAAGACCGATCCACTCCTTTGAGTGAAGCGAAAACCACCAGCCCAGAGGGACGGGAGGTTCTTTCAACGTCTTCTTGGGCAAAGCAGCCCCATCTTATCAAGATGCCACGTCGAGCAAGCGTTGAAAGCGTGCATCACTCGTCCGGGGCGCTGTGCCGGACGGCATCCTCGTCGACCCAGCCCTCTTCTTCCCAGCTCATGCCCTTCCGACCGGGGACCTTCCTCGTCGGGCCGGGCTTGTAGATCGAGCAAGACAGCGGGCCGTAGCAGAAGGTCTCCTGGCGGTACTGCACGCGGCCGGGGTTCCACTGGTCGATGATCATCTCGACCGCCATGCGGCAGCCCCAGACGCAGCTTGAGCACTTGGCGTCGTAGGTCCTGGCCTCAAGCCGACGGTGGCCGCGTTCTCGGTAGACCGTGAGGGCCGGTGGGATGCCATGCCATGGCGGTGGAGTGCCTCCATCGAGCTCGCCACGCTTCTCGAAGGCGACCTTGCTGATCTTGTACAGGTCGGCGATCTCGAGGCGGGCGTCGGCAACCTGCTCCCCTTCGCCGCGCACCACGTCACCGATCCTGAACTGGAACTTGATGTGGCTCTTCTCGCCGAGTGCGACAGCGAACTCCCGGTCCTCGGTGCCGACCCGCTCACGAAGGCGAAGAACGTAGCCCTGGTACGTGTGGCTCCGCTGGTCGAAGGACCGCGTGAGGCGGATGCGCGGCTGGGCGCTCGTGACAGTTCCCTTCCAGGAGACCTTCTTGGACGGCGACGCCGTCTTCGCAGCCTCGTCGATGCGCTCGGCGGGCGATGCCGTTCGAGCGCCTTGCTCGGGCTCAGCGATGGACTCGAGCAGCCGATGAACGACCGGAAGGA
>JAPLLF010001262.1 GCA_026387715.1 Pseudomonadota bacterium | reverse complement strand
CGGCGCGATCGTCGGCGCGGTCGTCAGCGTCGGCCCGGTCTCGACGCGCTGCACGTTGGAGTCGAGCTCCGCGCCGCCCTCGATGGTGACGGTCCACGGGGAGGCGCTCGCTGGTTGGGCCCACGCGAGGCCGATCAGGAGCACCACGCGACGCATCGCCGCAGCTTACAACCACGGCGCGTCGTGGTACCCAGCGTGCGATGCGTAACCTGCCGTTTGCCGTCGCCGTCGCCGCTGCCGGGGCCCTCGTGCTCGCCGCGTGCGGCAAGGGCGATCCTCAGAAGTGCGACGCGGCCTGCCGCAACTACGCCACGCTGCAGTACTGGGAGCTCGCGGACGCCGAGATCGCGCGCACCGCTCCCGACAAGCGCGAGGCGGTCAAGCGGCAGAAGGTGATCGACCTCGCGGCGAAGCTCGAGGTCGGCCTCGATTTCTGCGTCAGCAAGTGTGAAGCCGCCAACAACGACGACCAGACGAAGTGCCTCATCGACGCCAAGACGGCCGGCCAAGTAAAAGCGTGCACCGTAGCCGAATGAACTAGCCACGCGGCGGTAGGATGCGGCCAGGAGAATCACACATGCCCTGGTCAGCTTGGGAAGATCTTGGAGGCGTCATCGCCTCGGCGCCGACGGTTTCTTCATGGGGCAGCAAGCGCCTCGATGTCTTCGCGATGGGGAACGACCACGCGATGTGGCACCTCTGGTTCGAGAAGAGCTGGAAGCAGTGGGAGAGCCTGTCCCATCCGATGATGGGCAAGCTCATCGAAGCGCCGGCCGCCGTCTCGTGGGGCGACGATCGCATCGACGTGTTCACGCGCCTCGCGACGAACTCGATGTGGCATCGCTACTGGACCGGCAAGTCGTGGAGCACGTGGGAAGAGCAGGGCGGTCAGCTCGCGAGCCCCGTCGCGGTGTCGTCGTGGGGCCATCGCCGCCTCGACTGCTTCGCGCGCGGCGCCGACGGCCAGCTCTGGCACAAGTGGTTCGACGACGGCTGGAAGCAGTGGGAGAACCTCGGCCAGCCGATGTCGGGGCCGATCACCGAGCACCCGGCCGTCGTGTCGTGGGGTGATCGTCGCATCGACATCTTCGTGCGCGGCACCGACAAGAAGCTCTGGCACAAGTGGTTCGACGACGGCTGGCACAACTGGGAGGACCTCGGCGGCGAGCTCGACTCGGCCCCGGCGGTGTCGTCGTGGGGCAAGCGTCGCCTCGACGTGTTCACCAAGGGCCCCGACGGCGCGCTGTGGCACAAGTGGTACAACGGCAAGGCGTGGAGCGGCTGGGAGTCGCTCGACGGCGGCTTCCAGGACTACCCGTCCGCCGTGTCGTGGGGTGACGAGCGCATCGACGTGTTCGTGCGCGGCCCGAACAACACGCTGCAGCACCGCTACTTCAAAGACTGACGACGCGCGCGGATGCGCGTCCTCGCGTACGTCTATCCGGGGTGGCACCCGATCCCCGAGCGCGACGCCAGCTTCTACCCGGGGTTCACCGAGTGGGATCTCGTGTACGCCTCGAAGCCACGGTTCGACGGGCACGTCCAGCCGCGGCTGCCCGCGTGGGGGCGCTACGACGATCGCGATCCGGTCGAGGTCGCGCGTCGGGTCGAGCTGTGCGGCGCGCACGACGTCGACGGCCTCGTGTACGGCTTCTTCTGGTGCCGCGGCAAGCGCGTGTTCGGCGACGCCCTCGATCGCGGCTTCCTGGGATCGCGGGCGGGGCAGGGCTTCCCGTTCGCGACGATGTGGGCCAACCGGATGCCGCGCCGCGTGCTGCCGGTGGCGCGCGTCGATCAGCCGGTGATCGAGGTCGATCGGCTGGTGCCCAGCGACGCGGTCGATTTCGGCGAGCTCGTGCTCTACCTCGCCGAGCGCTACTGGGTGCGCGACAACTACATCCGCGTCGGCGGTCGGGCGTACTTCTCGATCTACGACGCGACGTTCTTCCTCCAGGAGCTCGGCGTCGACGGCGCGCGCGCCGCGGTCGCGCGCGCGCGGGCGCTGCTCGCGGCGCGGGGTTTGCCGCCGATGCACCTCGCGGCGATCGAGCCGAGCGCGCAGGTGATCCGCGACGTGCGCGAGGTCGGGTTCGACAGCGTCACGAACTACGTGCTCCTGCCGGACTGGAAGGGCGACTTCCAGCAGGACTACGCCGCGCGCGTCGCGATCCGCGCGGCGCAGTGGCCGGCGCTGCAGCGCGCGGCGGGGCTGCCGTACCATCCGGCGGTCACCCCGGGCTGGGATGCTTCGCCGCGCGCCGCCGATTTCGGCGCGGCGAAGCCGAAGAAGTACCCGTGGTGGCCAGTCGTCGTCGGCGAGCACCCCGACAAGTTCCGGGCGGCGGTCGCGCAGGCGGTCGCGTACGCGCGCGCGACGGCCGGCGCGGACGAGGAGCTCGTGTTCGTGGCGTCGCTCAACGAGTGGAGCGAGGGCCACTACCTCGAGCCCGATACCCGGTTCGGCACCGCGTGGATCGAGGCCGTGCGCGACGGGCGGCGCTAGCCTTCAGGCGCTAGAGTGCAGCGTGCTCGCCGTCTCGTCGCTGTCGTACGCCGATCGATTCGTCACCGCGTTGCCCGCGGATCCCAGCGTCGAGCCCCGCGCCCGGCAGGTGCACCACGCGTGCTACTCCCACACGCTGCCGACGAGCGTCGCCGCCCCGCGGATCCTGCTCGTGGTGCCGGAGGTCGCGGCGTTGCTCGGGCTCGACCCGACCCCGACCGCGGAGCTCGCCGAGGTGCTGGGTGGCAACCGCCTCGTCCCCGGCATGAAGCCGTACGCCGCCTGCTACGGCGGCCATCAGTTCGGCACGTGGGCCGGGCAGCTCGGGGACGGGCGGGCGATCACGCTCGGCGAGATCGTCTCCCCGGACGGCGACCAGACCTGGGAGCTCCAGCTCAAGGGGGCCGGCCCGACGCCCTACTCGCGGCGCGCCGACGGGCGCGCCGTGCTGCGCAGCTCGCTCCGCGAGCTCGTGTGCAGCGAGGCGATGCACCACCTCGGGGTGCCGACCACGCGCGCGCTGTCCCTCGTCGCGACCGGTGATCCCGTCCAGCGCGACCTGCTGTACGACGGGCACCCCAGGTTCGAGCCGGGTGCGATCACGGGTCGCGTCGCGCCGTCGTTCCTGCGGTTCGGCAACTTCGAGCTCCCCGCGTCGCGCGACGATCTCCCGTTGCTCGACACGCTGGTGCGCTTCACGATCGACACGTTCTTTCCGGGCAAGGACATCGCGGCCTGGTTCGCCGAGGTCGCGGATCGCACCGCGTGGATGGTCGTCGAGTGGCTCCGCGTCGGCTTCGTGCACGGCGTGATGAACACGGACAACATGTCGATCCTCGGCCTCACGATCGACTACGGCCCGTACGGGTGGCTCGAGTCGTTCGACCCCGACTGGACGCCGAACACGACCGACGCGCAGCATCGACGCTATCGCTACGGCCAGCAAGGGCAGGTCGCGCTGTGGAACCTCGGGCAGCTCGCGCGCGCGATCGTCCGGATCGCGCCCGACGATCAGGTGCCCCGGATCCAGCGCACGCTCGAGCGGTGGCCGCAGCGGTTCGCGGCGATGCATCGCGACACGACGCTGCGCAAGCTCGGGCTCCACGGTCGGCCCGACACGGTCGGCACCGATGACGCGCTCCTCGAGGGCCTCGGCGAGCTGCTGCTGTCCGCGGAGATCGACATGACGTTGTTCTTCCGCGGCCTCGCGACCGGCGAGCTCGACGAGGCGTACTACGGCGAGCCGAGCCCGGCGCACGTCGCGCGGCGCGCGGCGTGGCTCGACGCGTGGGCCGCGCGGACGCGCCTCGAGGGTGTCTCCGACGAGGCGCGCGCGGCCCGGATGGCCGCGATCAACCCGCTGTACGTGCCGCGGAACTACCTGGTCCACGAGGTGATCGAGGCCGCGGAGCGCGGCGATCACGCGCCGCTGCTCGAGCTCGTCGACGTGCTGCGCCGGCCATATCAGGTGCAGCCGGGGCGCGAGCGCCACGCGCGCAAGCGTCCCGAGTGGGCCCGGCACAAGCCGGGCTGCTCGATGCTGTCATGTAGCTCGTAGCGCGTTCGCGATCGTCTGCGCGTCGGCGTTGTCGCCGGGACGATCGGAGATGTGGTGCCACAGGACGCGGTTGTCCGGCGCGATCACGACGACGCCGCCCTGCTGGAGCGCATCGCCCTGCTTGCCGTCCTGCCGAAAGCCACGGCGGTAGGCGCCGATCGAGCCGGTGAGCGAGCCCAGGTTCATGACCGTGCGCATGCCACGCTTGAGCTGGGCGGCGTGGAACACCGCGAGCGAGGGGTCGGTGTAGATCGGCCCGGTGAAGCCGGTCGCCTCGCGGAAGCCCGCGATGAAGCTCGGCCCGCCGTTGCCGACGAGGACGAGGCGCGCGCCTGCCTCGGTGATGAGGTGACCGTCGCGGTGCAACTGCACCGCATGCTCGCGGCAGTGGAGTCAGCCAAAGTGGCGCAGGAACACCAGCACCACGGGCTGGTCCTGCCACAGCGTGCCGAGCGTGACGACCTGGCCGGCCTCGTCGAGCACCGTCATCGCCGCCAGGTCATCCGCGCGATCGAGCATGACGACGTTGTAGCGCAGTTCCCGATCGGCGGTAGGTGATCAGCGGTGGCGGTGATCGCGCACCGTCGGGCCCGTCGCCGGGGGCGCGGGTGCCGGGCGCGTCGGCGTGGTGCGAATCCCGGTCACTACGTCGATCACGACGGGCACGAT
>JAPLLF010000567.1 GCA_026387715.1 Pseudomonadota bacterium | reverse complement strand
CGACAACCCGAGGGTCGTGACGATCACCATCGTGGTCGGGATCGACGCGATGCCACCCGCGGCGCCGATGCCGTCCGCGCGACGGCATGAACCCGAGACCGGGATCAGGATTACCCGCGACGAGCACGCCGCGATGCGCCGCACGGATCCCGATCGGCCTCGTCGTGAAGGTGTCGCGCGAGCTCGCGAGCGGCGCGCCGCGGCCGTGGCGGATACGCCGGGCACTATCGAGCCGGGCGCCGATCGGGTGCTCGACGGGATCACTCGGTGACGGAATCACCGGTCAGATCATGCACTTGCAGATTTCGTTACGAAGGGTCCTCCCGGCGTCACGCGGACCGCGTAGCGTCGTCGGTGCCAGACCCGACGTACTCGACGCGCTGACGACGTTTTTTGCTCCTACCACCCGACCCGAGACGAGGTCTGGCAAGTTCCGCGGCGCGAGCCGGGCGGTAGGGGCGCTTTCGACGAGGAGCTTGCCCAATGACGACGACGACAACGAGCGGATCAACGTGGGTCGAGCGGTGGCACGACGTGATCGCCGCGAAGCCCGAGTCGCCTGGCGTGTGGCGTCGGCGCGACGGCGGGTTCCACGTCCGCGCGCGCGCGACCGACCCGCGTACCGGCAAGCTCCGCGAGGTCAACCAGAGCATGCCCGACTGCAAGCGGGCGCGCGATGCGTCGGTGGCGCTCGCGGCCGAGCTCGATCGCATCCGTAGCGGAACGCCAGCCGCGAGCAACGAACGGTGCCCGCGGTTCGACGAATGGGCCGTGACGGTCTTCGGTCGCAAGGTGTCGAGCGGCGCGATCGCATCGGCGCGCGGCCGTGACAAGTGGGACTGGTGCCTCCGCGTTCACCTGATCCCGGCGTTCGGCGCGGTCTTCGTCGACAAGCTCACGCGCGAGGACATCGAGACGTGGAAGGCCGAGCTGCTCGCGCCGCGCACGACCACGAAGGATGCGAAGCGAAACCGCGCGCTCGTCGACGGGAAGTACAGCCCCGCGACGGCGAACACGATCCTCGAGGTGCTCCGGCAGGTGATGGCGGAGGCGTCGGACGCGTTCAACTTCGCGGACCCGTGCCGCAAGCTCCTGAACGTCAGCAAGCGCGGTCACCGGACCTACACCTACGAGGAGCCCAACGCGATCAAGCCCGCGGACGTGCCGCGGTTCCTGGGCGAGATGCGCGCGCGGTTCCCTCAGCACTACGCGTTCGTCTTCCTCGGCTTCACGACCGGGCTCCGGCCGAGCTCGCTGCGGCCGCTCCGGCGCCGTGGCCCCAACGCGGACGTGAAGTGGGACGACGGCAAGCTGCTCGTGCGCCGCTCGCACACGAAGGGGGCGGAGGTCATGCCATGCACGAAGACCGGCCGCGATCAGGTGCTCGACCTGGAAGCCGAGCAGATCAGCGTGTTGCGGTGGCATACGGACCGGATCGACCGGCACGCGGAGAAGCTCGCCAGGAAGCCCGAGACGGCGCCGATGGCGGAAGCCACGACCGCCTCGGAACTGCTGTTCCCTGCGGCTCCGACGCGCTGGACGCGTGGGGGAGGGTTCCGGTCGCCCTCGTGTCTGGACAAGGCGTTCGCGGAGGTGGGGAGGGTGCTCGAGCTCGGGTACAGCGTCTCGCCCCGGTCGATGCGCCGGACGTTCCAGGACCTCGCCCGGGCCGCGAGCATCGGGGACGTGGTGACCCGGGCGATCAGCGGGCACGCTACCCCGGAGATGCAGCGGCACTATTCGACCGTGGCCGGCTCGGAGATGCGGGCGAGCTTGGCGAAGGTGATCGACATCGCCACCGGCCGCGAGCGGTCGGAAGCCGCGTAGGTGGTGGCGGAGGTGGTGGCGGACTGGATCCCGAAACGGAAACCGGCCGGCACCTCGTCGGTAACCGGCCGTGTTCGCTGTCGAATCTTCGTGGGCGTTGTAGGGATTGAACCTACGACTTGCA
>JAPLLF010000129.1 GCA_026387715.1 Pseudomonadota bacterium | reverse complement strand
GCAGCAGCGTGCCGGCGCTGGACGCGAGCGTCTCGGGCGTCACCGTCCACACGTCGCGGGTCATGATCGTCGACACCCGGACCTCCTCCTGGCGGGCGCGGCGTTGCTCCTCGGTGAGCCCGGTGAGCGAGCTGATCTGCGCGCGCAGTAGATCGCGGTGGCTGAGCAGCCCGACGAGCCGGTTGGTCTCGTCGATCACCGGCAGGTGGCGGAGGTGCTTGAACCGCATGACGTCGTCGGCGAGCGGCAGGGTCTGTTCGGCGAACAGGCTGACCACCGGCGTGGCCATGATGTGCTTGATCAACACGGGGCTCATCCGCACGCTTGCTGCAAGCAGGGTTCCAGGCCGGGTTGTGCACGTTCGTGCACGTCACGTGAGGCGAGGTTCTCGTCGGTGAGCCTCCTGGCCGGGGTGGTCCCAGTGGGTCGCGACCTCCGGACCTCAGGAGATCTTGGTCGAGGGTGCCCGGGGTGCGTCCACACGCACTTTCGTGTCGGTACGCGAGTTGAAGTGGCTGGGGTGGATGCACGTCGCGGTTGTCCTGGTGAGTCTCGGCGGTCTCGCGAGCTGCGCGGTCGGCAACGAGGGCGAGGCCACCGCCGGGCTCGCCGTTCCCGCGGACTACCGCGTCGCGTTCGAGCGGATCAACGCGCGCGCGTACGGCTCGGAGCTCGGCCCGTTCGACATCAACCTGTTCGTCGACGATCCCGCGCACGCCGGTGACTACGCGAAGATCCACCCCGAGACCTCGGGCTCGCGCGTGACGATCGCGGTCGGCACCGCGATCGTGCGCGAGGTGCTCGACCTCGATCACCAGGTCACCAAGCTCACGCTCATGATCAAGGGCCCGACCGGCTACGATCCTCGCATCGGCGACTGGTGGTTCGCGGTCACCGATCCCGCGGGGATGCCACTCCCCGACGATCGCGGGGTGCCGCAGGTCGGCCAGCTCACCGCGTGCCACGGCTGCCACCTCCCGCGCGCGAGCGACGACTACCTGTTCGGCGTGCCGGCGGTCGACGTCACATCCGCGCTTTGACCCTGGCGATCACGTCGTCCGCCACGCCCTTGCCCTCGAGGCCGTGGAGCTCGGCGCGCGCGAGCTCGCTGCCGTCGGGATCGGTGATCACGACGTCGTCGCTCGACGCCTCGTCGAACTTGTACTCGAGCTCGAGCCCGAGGCCGGCGAGCTCGCTGACCAGGCCGCTCTTGCGCACCGCCGCCTCGGCCTTCGCCTTCTGCCCGGACGGGGAGTCCATGACGTAGGTCATCCGGTGATAGACGACGATCACCTTGGTCAGCTTCGACGTCGGCGTCGGCGTCGGCGCGGTCTCCACCGGCTCGGCCGAGCCCGTGCCCACCGCGGCGCTGGTGGGCACGACCGGCGTGGAGGACGGCGTGCCGCCGCACGCGACGACGAACACGAGCGAGGACAGGACGGAGGCGATGCAGGTGCGCATGGAGCGCCAGCATCGCACCTCCACGTGGCGCGGGTCGCGGCCTACGTGGCGCGTTGCGCGAGCCACGCGCTCGCGGGACCGACGTCGATGCCGACGTACGCGAGGCCGGGGATCACCAGCGTCTCGACGGCGGCGGCGACCGTGGCGGCGACCTCGGCGCGCGGTGGGTAGCCGTGCCCGGCGATGCCGTCGACGGGCAACTTGGCGATCTGGCTCTCCCACGCCGCGAGCTGGACCGCGAGCAGGTTCGGCAGGCGCGCGGCGATCAGGCCGCGATCGTCGTCGCTCACGGCGGTGGAGGCCAGGTGGGCCCAGCCGATGCGCGCGTGGACGACCTCGTCGGCGAGGTGGTTGCGGTGAACCCCGCGGATGACGGCCGCCTCGCAGTGCTGCAGGCAGGTCTCCACGAACGCGGCGGCGATCGTCTCGCCGATGCAGCACAGGTTGACGACGTGGAGCGTCGTGTTCTGTCGATCGTCGAGCGTCGGATCGCGCGTCAGCTCGACGGGGCGCGGAAGGGCGGTGGGCACGTCGGCGCCGAGATAGGCCGATGCGAGCCGTCGGCAGGCCTCGGCGTGGGCGAGCTCGTCGGCGGCCGCGCGGATCGCGAGCGCGATGACGGCCGCGTCGGCGGCCGCGGCGGTCAGCTGGGTCACGAGGGTCGCCATCACGGTCGCGACGCCACGCTCGGAGATGGCGCGGGCCTCCCACAGCGCCGCGAGCGTGGCGCGCTGTTCGGCCGAGAGCTGGTCGATCACGGTGACGGCCCTACAGGATGATCACGGTGTCGACGAGATCGGCGTCGACCAGCGCATCCTTGGGCGCGGGCGCATCGATCGTGGCATCGGCGACGACGTGGGCGTCGACCGGCGGTGGTGCGCTGTCCCCGCAGTTGGTGGTGAGCGACGCGCCGAGCACGACGATCGCGCGAAACAGCCGTGGGATCCGTTCGGTGGGGGCCATCGCGGCGGTGATGATACCAGGGCTCGGCTAGTCGACGCCGTACTTCTTGAGGCGGTCGTACAGCGTGCGCTCGCCGATGCCGAGCAGCTCGGCGGCCTTGCGGCGGTTGCCGCCGACGACGTCGAGCGCGTGGAGGATCGCCTCGCGCTCGAGATCGGCGAGCGGGCGCACGTCGTTGCCGCTCGCCCGCGGGGCGCCCCCTCCCGTGGCCTTCGGGGCGCCGCCGTCATCGATCCACAGGTGCTCGCTGTCGATCGTGTCGCCGTCGGCGAGGATCGCGGCGCGCTCGAGCGTGTTGTTGAGCTCGCGGACGTTGCCACGCCAGGTGGCGTCGAGCAGCCGTCGCTCGGCGGCAGCGGTCAACCGGGGGAGCGAGCGCTTGAGGTCGGACGCGATCCGGACGAGCAGCGACCTGGCGATCGGCAGCAGATCCGCGCGGCGCTCGCGCAGCGGCGGCAGCTTGATCGGGAACACCGCGAGCCGGTGGTAGAGGTCCTCGCGGAACGTCCCGGCGTCGATCATCGCGCGCAGATCGCGGTTGGTCGCGGCGATCCACCGGAGGTCGACCTCGAGCGTACGGCTGCCGCCGACGCGCTCGAACCGGCGCTCCTGCAGCACGCGCAGCAGCTTGGCCTGCAGCTCCGGCTTGAGCTCGCCGACCTCGTCGAGGAAGAACGTGCCGCCGTCGCTGAGCTCGAGGCGGCCGCGCTTGCGCTCGGTCGCGCCCGTGAACGCGCCCTTCTCGTGCCCGAACAGCTCGCTCTCGAGCAGCTGCTCGGACAGCGCCGCGCAGTTGATCGCCATGAACGGCCTGGTCGCGCGCGGCGACTGCGCGTGGATCGCCCGCGCCGACACCTCCTTGCCGGTGCCGCTCTCGCCGAGCAGCAGCACGGTCGCCGACGTGCGCGCGACCTTCTCGATCGCCTCGACCACCGGCCGCATCGCGGGATCGCCGTAGGTCAGCGACGGCCCCGCCGGCGTGACGTGGCGATCGTTGCCCTCCACCCGATCGCCCATCGAGCGGCGCTCGACGGCGCGCGCGACCAGCAGGCGCAGCTCGTCCGGTCCGGAGATCGGCTTCTGCAGGTACTCGAACGCGCCGAGCTTCATCGCCTCGACCGCGTTGTCGACCGTGCCGTGCGCCGTCATCACGATGACCTGGACCTCGGGCTGCTCGGCGCGGACCTTGCGCAGCACCGACATGCCGTCGAGCTTCGGCATCTTGAGATCGGTGAGCACGAGATCGAAGCCGCGCTCGTCGAGCAGCTTGCTGGCCTCGGCGCCATCGCGCGCCGTGACCACCGTGTGGTGATCGAGCTCGAGCGCGTCGGTGAGGAACTCGCGCAGGCCGGCTTCGTCGTCGGCGACCAGGATCCGTGCCATGTCATGCCTCGGGAATCTCGACGCGGAACAGCGCGCCGGGTTGTTCGCCATCTCCGCCACCCGCCATCACCACCACCGTGCCGCCGTGGAGCTCGACGACGCGCCGCACGACCGCGAGCCCGAGCCCGGTGCCGTGCGTCTTGCTCGTCACGAACGCCTCGAAGATCTTGTCGCGCTCGTCGGCCGGGACGCCGGGACCGCGATCCTCGACGTCGATCCGGAGCCGGCGCTGCGCGCGCCCCACGCGCACGTGGACCGGCGCGCCCGCGGCGAGCGCGTTGTCGACCAGGTTCACCAGGACCTCGCGGATCCGCGCGGCGTCGAGCGACCACCGCGTCGGCGCGCCGGTCGCGTCGATCGTCACGGCGGCGGGCGCCGCGCATTCGCTCGCGACCTCGCGGGCGAGCGCGACCGGATCGACCGCCGCGCGCTGGATCGTGCCGGTGCGGACGAACGCGAGGAGGTCCTGGGTGAGCTTCTCGAGCCGCACCGCCTCGTCGACGACGCGCGCGGCCTTGGCGCGGGGCTTCTCGCCGTCGGGCAGCATCGCCATCAGCAGCTGCGCGTTGCCCTTGAGCGACGCGAGCGGGTTCTTGATCTCGTGGGCGAGCACCGCGGACATCTCGCCGAGGCTCGCGAGCCGGCGCTCCTGGTCCCGCCGGCGCTCCTCGTCCTGCCGACGACCCTCGAGGCGGATCACGAAGATCCCGACGGCGAGCAGCATCGCCGCGGCGATCACGCCGATCGCGAGCGTGCGCGTCGCGGCCTCGCGCAGGTCGGCGGCCTGAATGGGCTCGACCTCGATCACGAACCGCGTGGCGCGCCCGCCGGTCTTCATGCGGCGCACCGCGCGGAGCTGCATGCGGATGCGGCCGTCGATCTCCTGAGGATGGCGTCCCACGCCGATCGCCTCGGCCGGGCCCTCGCCGACGGCAGTGCCGGCGGCGAGCACGACGACGTCGCGCCGGCCCTCGACCATCGCGATGTAGCGCAGCCCCTCGTCGGCGTGCTCCTTGAGGAGGTCGGCGAGGTCCGTCTCGATGGGGGGGCCTTCGAGGCTGGCGAGATCGGCGCGGACCGCTTGCTCGATCGCGATCGCCTCGCCGCGCCCGACCGCGGTGGTGGCGCCCGCGACCGACGAGCGCGTCGTCCACACCGTGGCGAACAACGCCGCACCGAGCAGCAGAAATACGGCCACCACCGACCAGCCCGCGAGCGGGGTTACGCGTCGGGTGGAGGGCGGTGGTGGCATGGCGACATCGATCCGGAGTCCGGGGCCCATCATATGCCGGCCCGCGGCCGGCGGGCGTCACGGGCGGCGGCTGCCGCCGTGCTTGCCGTGCTTGCCGCCGTGCTTGCCGCCGTGCGCCTTGGCCGCGGCGAACTCGTCCGGCGTGATCTTGCCGTCGTTGTTGACGTCGAGCTTCTTGAACTTCTCCGCCTTGCGCTGCGCGTGCATCGCCTGGCGCTCGGCGTCGTCGAGCTTGCCGTTCTTGTTCGCGTCGAACTGCGCGAGGCGCTTGGCCTTGCGCTCGGCGCGGTGCGCCTGGCGTTCGGCCTTGAGCGGCGCGCGCTCCTTGTCGTCGAGCTTGCCGTCGTGGTTGGTGTCGTACTTCTTGAGCATCTCGGCCTTGCGACCCTGGCCACCGCCCGCCCCACCATCCGGCGCGGCGAGCGCGGCGCCCGCGAGCCCGAGGGAAAGCGCCGCACCACCGAGGACGATCTTGAGCTTGTTCATCATCTGCATTCTCCTTGGGGTGACCTTGTGCGAGGCGCGTGCCGTCGCCAAGTCCCCGAAATTGCGGTCGCGCCTTGCCGCATCCTGCGAGTCTCGCAGGTGCCACCCTGCGAAACTCGCGGTGTGGCATCCTGCGCGCCACCGCGTGAAGACCTTCGAGCAACGCGACGCGGAGGCGCCGTTTCGTCGATCGCACCCGTGGACGACGGGCGCCGATCCGACCCATCGCTACCACGATCTGCGCGCGCATCCCGAGCTCGTCACGTCGGTGCTCGAGGACTTCCGGCCGTGGGATCGCTTCCCGGCGATCGGCGCGTTCTACGCGCTGGTGACCGCGCTCAACCACCCCGACGGGACGCTCGAGACCAACGACTGCGCGTTCACGGGCCCCGAGCGCAACGCCGAGCCCAGCTTCCGCAAGCGGTTGATGTGCACCGGTCGGCTCGGCGTGTTGGGCCGCGACCTCGCCGCGAACACCGACCGCGCGATGCGCCGGCTGAGCAACCAGCTGCTCCAGCGGCTCGGGCCGCTCGAGCCCGAGCTCGAGTGGGGCGCGGTCGGCACGACGCGGCTGGCGGTCGACTACCGGCCGCCGACCCGGCCGCCCTTCACGGGCGCGCAGCTGCTGGTGTCGTTCTGGGCGTGGGGTGATGACGAGCCCGAGGTGTTCGCGCACCTCGGCCGCGTGATCGCCGCGATCCACACCGCGCTGGTGTAGGCGACGGTGGGAGCGGCCGCCCCGACGACTGCCCCAGGTCGAGCCGCCGTTCGATGTGAAGTCGTGCACCGACGTGCGCGATCTGCGCGTCCCGGCGCACCGTTGGTGCGTCGGACCGACCGATCGGCGCCGGGTCTCGGCGCATCGCGCGTTGGCCATCCGGTTGCACATTCGATCGCTCATGAAGACGCTGACGCTCCTCGCCCTCACCCTCGTCACGGCGGCCGGCTGCATGGTGGGAGAGGTCCCCGACGGGAGCTCGGGACCGGGCACCGGCAACGACGGTAACGGCAACGGCAACGGGGACGGCACGGGCAACGGGGACGGCACGGGCCCTGGCAACGGCACCGGCGGATCGATCACCGCGACCGCGTTCCTCACCGGCAGCGGGATGAAGGAGTGCGACAACGCGTTCGCCTGCAAGACGAGCTTTCCGACCGACGCCGGCGTGACCTTCGAGCAGGCGTTCGGCGCGACGCCGTCGGCCTGCTACGCCGGCGCCGCGGACTACTACAACCCGGCAGGCGTCGAGGCCGCGATCGCGGCGAACAAGATCACCTACGACGGCGTGGCGGCCAAGGCGTGCCTCGCGGGCATCACGCAGACCGCGTGCGCGACCTACTGGGCGCAGGGGCCTGAGGTGCCGGCCGCGTGCGGCACGGTGTTCGTCGGCAAGGTCGCCGATGGCGCCGCGTGCGTCGTCGACCTCGAGTGCGCCGCCGCCGGCTCGGTGTGCGACCCGACCGCGAAGACCTGCGGAGCCGCGCCGCAGGGCACCCGGCGTGCGCCACGCGACCTCGGCCTGCCGATGCACCTGTCGACCGCGTTCGTCGCTGACTAGCGCGCCTTGCGGCGACGGAAGTACTCGCGCGCGACCGCGCTCTGCGGATCGTCGATGACCTTCGCGGGCGGGCCATCCTCGGCGATCGTGCCCTTGTCGATCACCCACACGCGCGACGCGATGCCCTCGGCGAACGCCATCTCGTGGGTGACGACCAGCATCGTCATGCCGCCGGTCGCGAGGTCGCGGATCACGCCCATCACCTCGTCGGTCATCTCGGGATCGAGCGCGCTGGTCGGCTCGTCGAACAGGATGACGTCGGGCTCCTGGGCGAGGGCGCGCGCGATCGCGACGCGCTGCTGCTGGCCGCCCGACAGCTGGTGCGGGTACGCGCCGGCGCGCTGCTCGAGCCCGACGCGCGCGAGCAGCTCCTGGGCCTTGGCATCGGCGACCGCCGGGGCGACCCCACGGACGATGCGCGGGGCGAGCGTGATGTTCTGGGCGACCGTGAGGTGCGGGAACAGGTTCCACTGCTGGAACACCATGCCGACGCGCGTGCGCAGCTGCTGCAGGGCGAGCCCGCCCGACGGCATGTTCGGGCGCAGCACGACGTCGGCGATCGCGATCTCGCCGGCATCGAACGTCTCGAGGTAGTTCAGGCAGCGGAGCAGCGTCGACTTGCCGCCACCCGACGGCCCCACGATCGCGATCGTCTCGCCCCGGGCGACGTCCGCGGTGACGTCGACGAGGACCGCGACGTCGCCGTGCGACTTACAGAGTTTGCGGACGCTGATCACGCGACAGCCTCCTCTCGAGCCTGCGCGCGAACTCGGACAGCGGGAAGCTCATCGCGAGGTACATCAGGGCGCAGGCGAGCCCGGGCACCAGCCAGCCGCGCAGGTCGACGGCGGCGATCGACATCCGCTTGGTCAGCTCGATCACGGTGATCACGCTGACCAGGGACGAGTCCTTGAGCAGCGAGACGAAGTCGTTCGTCATCGGCGGGAGCGCGAGGCGCAGCGCCTGCGGGACGAGGATGTGGCGGATGGTCTGCGTCGGGGACATGCCGAGCGCGCGGGCCGCCTCGATCTGGCCGCGCGGGATCGCGAGCAGCGCGCCGCGGTAGACCTCGGCCTCGTACGCCGCGTAGTTGAGGCCGAGGCCGAGGACCGCCGCGGTCACCGGGCCCATCGAGTAGTACGGCGCGAGGCCGTAGTAGAGGACGAACAGCTGGAGCAGCACGGGCGTGCCGCGGAACAGCTCGATGTACACGCGCGCGACGATCCGCGCGGGCAGGTTGCCGAACACGCGCGCGATCGCGAGCAGCAGGCCGAGCGGCACCGCGATGAGGAACGCGAGCAGCGACAGCTTCAGCGTGACGAACGCGCCGTCGAAGAACAGCAGGAGCTGGGTGCCGTCGAACGCGCGCGCGCGCACCCCCGCGTCGGCGGTGATCACCGGCGCGGGCTCGGTCTGCCGGGCGTCCCACAGGTTCGACTTGCGGAGGACTCGCTCGAGCTCCCCGTCGGCGCGCATCGCGACGATCGCCGCGTCGATCGCCGCGGCGAGCTCGGGATCGCCCTTGCGGATGCCGATCACGTACGTGCCACGCGCGACGTCACCCTTGACGCACTCGATCGTCGGCCGCGCCGGGATGCAGCCGTAGCGCTCGGCGATGATGTTGTCGAGCAGCACCGCGTCGACGCGCCCGGAGGCGAGGTCGAGGTAGGGCTCCTCGTTGCCCTCGTAGACGACCGCCTCGAGCGGCTGGGCGCGCAGCATGTCGTGCGCCACCGTCTGGTTGAGCGTACCGACGCGCTTGCCCTTGAGATCGGCGAGCGTCCGGTACGGGCTGCCGCGCCGCACCGCGAGGGTCTCGGCGTAGATGAAGTACGGCTGCGACAAGAGGATCCGATCCTTGCGCTCCGCGGTGGCCTCCAGCCCGTTGGTCACGACGTCGAAGTCGCCGCGCTCGAGCGACGGCACGAGGTTGGACCACGCGTACTGCGCCATCTTTGCCTTCACGCCGAGCCGGCGGGCGAGGGCGTTCATCAGATCGACCTCGAAGCCCGCGATCTCGCCGGGGTGGGCCGGATCTTCGTAGATGTATGGCTCGCCGCCGGCGAGGTCGGCGCCGTAGGTGATCGTGCCGCGCGCGCGGATCGCGGCGAGCGTCCCGCTGGCCTGATCGGACCGGCAGCTCGTCGCCATCAGGGCGGCGAGCGCGAAGACCGCGATCAGCAGTGGGCGAGCACCCGACACTCCGACGGAGTATAGTGTCGGCATGGAGCTTTCGCGCATGCTCGACAAGTGCATTCGCGACCAGTGGTCGATCGACGACCTCGACTGGCGGGTGCCACCGCCGGCGCTCGGGCGCGCCAAGGAGGAGGCCGTCGTCCAGTACTTCGTCGACATGGCCGGGATCGAGCAGCTCGCCGGGGCGCTGTTCGACGTGCAGCGCGGCAAGACGCCCGATCCGCTGCTCGCCCAGATCTTCGCGACGTTCGTCACCGACGAGCAGCGCCACTCCGCCGTCGCCGCGCGCCTCGCCGCGCACTACGACGTGCATCATTATCGCGCGTACGTCGAGAGCCCGTCGCTGACCAACTTTCGCCCGTACTTCCTGCGCGTCGTCGCCGGCACGTCGCCCGAGATCGCGAACGCCTACATCACCGCGGGCGAGCTGATCCTCGACGTCGCGCTGCTCCGCTCGCTCGACGACTACGTCGCCGACGACATGTCGCGGCAGGCGATGCGGCTCATCAACCGGGACGAGTCGCGCCACATCGCCATCGACTTTCACATGACCGAGTTCTACGCGTCCGATGCGTACCGCGCGTCGCTCCCGACGCGCCGGACGACGCCGGGCTCGGTGGTCGCGGGCGCTCGCGCGCTCGGCACGATCGCCACGATGATGTGGCACGCCAAGCCGTTCCTCCAGGACGTCTTCCTGTCGCCGATGGACATCACCGATCCGCACGGCACGCGGATCGTCGAGGCGTTCAAGCGCATGCAGCTGCTCCTGCGCAAGCCGAACGTCGCGCGGCTGCCGTTCTCGCGCTTCATGCTCGCCATGCAGGAGCTCTACAACCATCCCGTGTTCGGCAAGCTGCTCGGCCCGCTGCTGCTCCGCGTGCTGGGCGCCGACGATCGCGCGGCGCGCTACCAGTTCACGGACGCCGAGCTCGCGCGCGCACAGGCGCAGTCGTTCGAGGAGATGGCCGAGGACGCGCTCGCGGCGAAGTCGCTCCCCAGCTAGTTACACGGGATCGGATCGCACGCGCCCCACAGCCCACGGCCCGCCGCCTTCGCGGTGGCCTCGTAGCCCTTGAACTCGTCGACCCGCGCGTCGCCGTCGGGCGAGATGTGCAGCACGCACGCGAAGCCGCGCTGCACGAGCAGCGAGTTGACCTCCATGCCGTCGACGGAGACGTACGCGAGCAGGCGCTTGTAGCGGTCGGTGCACTCCACGTCGTAGGTCAGCTGCACCTGCTTGTTGAGCACGAGGTCCGAGTTGAACGTCGCCGCGTTCTGGCCGTAGCAGTCGTTGTGGCCGTTGGTCGTCTCGGGCGCGTTGACCAGCAGGTAGCGGATCTTCTCGCCGGAATCGAGCTCGACCGTGTCGCCGTCGATCACGCGCGTCACCGTCGCGGTCGTCGGGCCGCACGACGGGTCGTCGCCGCAGCCGGCGCTCCATCCCAGCACCGCCACGACGACCGCGCGGTTCACGGGCACACGTTGGCGAGCCCCGGCGTGCCCAGGTTCGTCGTCGTGCCGTAGGTCTGGGTGGCCTGCGCGTCGCAGAAGTTGGTGGTCACGTCGTTGTCCGCCGGGTTCGTGTTGGCGGTCTTGAGCTGCCGGCTCTTGCCGTCGGGGGCGGTGCCGGTCGACCACGTCGCCTGGTCGAGCACGGTGGTGCCGTCGAGCACGCTCGCCGTCGTCGCGAGCGCGAACGTGAACGTCGCGGCGACGGCCGGCAGGCCACCGTTGGCCGTCGGATCGGTCGAGTGGGCGAACACCGCGAACCCACCCGCCGTGACCGACACGCAATCCGACACCGCGATCGCGTTGGTCGTCGACGTGCCCTTGAGCGTGAGCTCGTTGAGGTCGAACGCGGCGGCGCCGGTGTTCGTGATCTCGAACCACTCCTGGGTGGCGTCCGTCCCCGTGCCGGCCGGGTTCGCGAGCGCCTCGGTGATCACCAGCTGTCCGGCGGCCGGCTTGACGATCGAGCGGTTGGTGCCCGCGTCGGCGCACATCCCCGCGGGCGGCAGCAGGTTGCACTGGACGTTGCCCATGCCGGGCGAGCCCTTGTTGGCGCTCGTGACGTCGTAGATCGCCGTCGCGTCGCAGAAGTTCGACGGCGAGTCGTTGGCCGTCGTGTCGATGAGGTCGGGATCGAGCTGGAGCGCCGTGTTCGCGGTCGTCTTCGTCCACGTCACGGTGTCGAGCGCGACGCCGTTGTACGTGATCTGGAGATCGCCCGGCGTGCCGGTCGAGCCGTTGACGAGCGACAGGGCGCCCTTGAACGTGCCGACGATCGCCGTCGGCGGCAGGCCGCCGTTCATCGTCGGGTCGACGGACTTCGCGAGCACGACGTAGCTGCCGGCGGTCACGTGGATGCAGTCGGGCGAGTCGACCGTGCTGGCGCCGGTCGTCGTGCTCGGGCGGCTGACGCCGAGGCCGTTGAGGTCGACGTCGTGGACGACGGCGAGCTCGATCCACTCCTGGAGGGCATCGTCGCCCGACGGCTGGGTCATGATCTCGGAGATCACGAGGTCGCCGGGGACCGGGGCGACCGCGTCGCGCATCGTGCCGCCGTCGTTGCACTGGCCGACGACGATCGGCGTGCAGTCGTTGTCCGCGCCGGGCGTGCCGAAGTTGCCGGGGTCGAACTCCGTGGCGTCGCCCTGGCACCACTGGGCCAGGTCGTCGTTGACGGTGTAGTCGGGGGGCTGCGCGGACGTCAGCTCGCGCGAGTGGCCCGACTTCACGGTGTTGTACTGCGCGGAGTCGATCTCCGTCGAGCCGCACTTGAGGGCGAGCAGGCCGCCGTCGGTGTTGAACAGCTCGCCGAGGTCGGCGCTGTAGCCGTAGTCGACGTACGGCGGCAGCAGATCGGCGGCCGAGTTACCGAGCACGAGGAACTGCCCCGGCGCGATCGTCACGGTCGTCATCTCGTGCGACTTCGACTTGCTGCCATCGGGGCGGCTGTGGACGAGCGTCAGGCCCTCGAGCTCGAGCGGTCGGTCGCTGGCGTTGTAGACCTCGAACCACTCCTTGCCCTCGTCCACGCCGCTGCCGCCGGTGGGCGCCTGGAAGTCGGCGAACACCTCGGTGATCACGAGGTCACCCGCGATCAGCTTGTCCTTGCAGCCGGCGCCGCTGCCTCCGGACGGGCCGCAGCCCACGAACAGGAGGGATGCGAGCGAGGAGGAGACGAAGGCGAGGCGATAAGACATGAGGCTCCTGAGCGTGTTCACGGAGGGGCGGCTCCGGCGGTCGGCGCCTGCAAGCCCGGAATCTTCGACAGCTTGATCTGGCTCGCGTGGTCGACCTGGATCTGCAGCTGCTTCTTGTGGGTGCGCTTGTTCTCGTACAGCGTCGGCGTCCCGGTCACGGTGACGAACTCGCCGCCCCAGTTCCCGATGCCCGAGGTGCCGAGCACGTCGCGATCGAAGAACACGAGCGGGAAGTCGTTGAACAACCGACGCGACAGCGTGACCGTCGTCGGGCCCTTCTCGCTGATCCGGACGTCGCCGACCGTGCCGAGCACGACGACCTCCTTGCCGACGAGCGCCTCGAGCTTCTGCATCGCATCCCAGTGCGTGATGTCGACGTAGTTCGACTTGCCCTCGGCCTCGGCGCGGAACGCGGTGACGAACGCGCCGCGCGCGTTCCACCACAGCTCGCGCTCGGGATAGTCCGGATACTTCATGCCGCCGTCGGCCCAGATGCCGCGCTTGGCCGCCTTGGCCTCGGCGAGCGCCGCGATCATCTCGGCGTCGAACCGTCGCGAGCCGCCGTACTTGGTGAAGTACGGGGACATCCCGGCGCGGATGCACTCGATGTTGTAGTTCACCCACACGCCGTTCTTCATCGCGTAGACGTACGCGAGGTAGCGGTTGTAGCGGTCGCGGATCTCGGCGGGGTGATCGCGCTCGATGCGGATCGTCTTGGCGCCGTCGAAGAAGTGCTTCGCGAACACCTTGGCCTGCTCGCCCATCGGCGTCGCCATCTTCACCGGGTGGCGCCCGCCGCCGCGCTTGGCCTTCGTGTACTGCTCGAAGCCCGCCTCGACGCCGCGGCGATCTGCCTCGTTCTTGAACGTCTCCTCGGTGTCGAGGCCGATGAGCCGCAGCGTGCTGTCGAGGCCGTCGACACGCACGGTGTCACCGTCGAGGATGCCGGTCAGCCGGAACTCGCCGAGCACGAGCCCGGGAGCCTCGAGCTTCTGCAGCGACTTCTGCGCCTGCTTGCGGTTGTAGCGCTGGGCACCTGGCCCGGCGCACGCGACCGAGCAGACCAGGGCGATGGAGAGGAGGCGCGTGGCGCGCGTTACTACGGACATGGATGGTTCGCGGCCTTCGGCGTGCCGGGATAGGTGGTTCCGACCATCGTACTGTCGGTACACCAGTTCGCCGGGAGGTCATTGTCGTTCGCAGAGGGAGGGGTCGTGCCGAGCGCGTAGCTGCCCATCGACGGGAGCGAGTCGTACGACGCGCGATCCACGAGCTCTCCGCAGGCCTCGAGATCGAGCGTGGACGCCGACGGGAAGCCGGTCGTGAAGTCGCCCGCGAACCCGTAGTCGATGTGGTCGGGCAGCGGCGAGATCGACGCGTCGGGGAACAGCCCGAGGGTGAGGTAGCCGCCCGCGGCGACCGGGAGCGAGTGGCGCACGACCACGTCGGTCTCGCCGCTGCCATCCTTGCGCCGGAACCGGAGCTCCATTCCGCGGATGTCGAGCTCGCCGCTCGACGCGTTGTACAGCTCGACCCAGGCGCCGAGCGTGTCGTTGCTCGACGTCTTGCGGACCTCGGTGATCACGAGATCGCCGGTGGTGACGTCGGGGCACAGCCGTGGCTCGGCCTCGCGTGCACAGCCCGCAACGAGAACCACGAACGCGAGCGTGCGCATCGGACCGATGGTATCGCATCACGAGAGGGTATGGTTGGCGCGTGACGACTCGCACGCCCGCGATCTAGACTGGCGCGCGTGAACCGCGCTGTCCTCGCCGTCCTCCTGCTCGGTGCCTGCGGCCCGGCGTCGAGCGGCCCGAAGCTCGACGCCAACCACCCCCCGCACGACGCCCCGGTCGACACGTCGGTGTCGCCGGATGCGTTCGTCTCCGTCGACACCGGGCCCGACTCGAACCAGCCGTACCGGCACGCGATCGTCGTCGACGGCGTCGACGACTTCGCGACCGTGGACAAGTTCGGGACGACCTCGCCCGCCTACGGCGCGATGGTGGCGTGGGACGCGACCAACCTCTACCTCGGCTACACCGGTCCCGACCTCGCGGCCGGCGCACTCGACGCCGATCAGAAGTGGCTGTTCGTCTACATCGACACCGATCCCGGCGCCTCCACCGGCGCGGCGACCAGCGTGCTGTATCGCACGCAGCGCGCGACGTTCCCGACCGGCTTCGGGGCCGAGCTCCACGCGCGCTACAAGGCCGACGGCTCGTTCCACGAGGTCGCGGCCTACGACGGGACCACGTGGGTGGCCACCGCGGTCGGGCAGGCCGCGCACGCGACCGACGTCGTCGAGCTGTCGATCCCGCGCGCGAGCCTGGGCGCCGGGCCGATCGGCGTCGTGACGTGGATGATCAACGAGAAGGACCTCGCCGAGGCGAGCTACGCGGGGCTCTACGCCGGCAACTTCACCGACGGCTACGCGGCGAACCTCGCGCTGACCAAGTACCTGCGGGTCGACTTCGATGCGCCGCAGGCGCCGACCGACCCGACGAACGTTCGACCCTAGCGCTTCGACATGTACAGGTCGTTGTCGCCGCTGATGTCGCTCGCGAACACGAACGTGCGACCGTCGGCCGACATCCACGGATCTTGCTCGTTGTTCGCCGTGCCGAACGTCGTGACCTTGGTCGGCGCCGCCCACGGCGCGCCGAGCGTGGTGCGCTGGCTCGTCCACAGATCGTTGGTGCCGTCCCGCGACGACGCGAAGTAGGTGGTCAGGCAGTCGGGCGTGAGGAACGTGCCGCTCTCGTTCGCGCCGACCGTCATCGAGTCGAGCTCCGCGACCTTGGTCGGCGTCGCGAGGTTGGCGCCGGTGTAGATCTCGGTCTCGCCGTTCGCGCTGACCCGCGCCATCAGGAAGTTGTTCCCGCCGCACGCCGTGACCCACTTCTCGGTGGTCGTCCCCGACAGCGCGGTGATCCGCGTCGGGGTCGCCGACCACGGCGAGGTCGTCGTCGGTCGCGTGACCATCCAGATGTCGGACCCACCGTCGGTCGGCGCGCGCGTCGACGCGAAGTAGAGCGTGAGATCGTTCGGCGCGAAGCGCGGGCTCTCGTCGCGGTTGGCGTCGGGGGCGGAGAACGGCGCCTTGACCGGCGTCGACCACGCCCCGCCGACCAGCGTCGAGATGTAGAGGTGCTTCACGGTGGTGTCGACGCGCGCGAAGATCAGCTCGGTGCCCGACCACGAGAGCGAGACGTCGTCCTCGCTGACGCCCGGGGTGTTCGCCGCGGTGATCGGCACCGGCGCGCCCCACGCGCCGAGCATGGCGGCATCACCGGGCGCGCCATCGTCGAGGGTGGTGGGGCCATCGACGGTGGCATCGGGGAGGCCATTGCCACCGCCGAGCTGTGCCCCGCACGCGGACAATCCCACGACGAGCGCAAGCATCCACCGTGGTCCCACGTGAAGATTGTACATGGGTCGGGGTGCGGATCATGAAGCAAATGCCAGGCTCGTCGTCCATGCCTCACATCGGGCGTATCGGCCCCGGCGTGAGCAGTGTGGTGCGGATTTCACGTCATCATCGCTTCACGGTCGCTCGTAGCCCCGCGTAACCTTTGCTCAACTCTGTGGTCCCGAAGTTGCTCGACAGTGGTCGAGAGGAGCTCATCGAATGAAACGCAACATGCTCGGCAGTCTCATCATCGCGTCCACCATCGCAACGTTCGCCGGTGGCTGTGTCATCCGTGGCAACGCCCACGCCCGCTTCATCGCCCCCGCGCCGGTGGTGGTCATGGAGGTCGACGAGGAGCCGCCCCCGCCGCGCGTGGATACGTGGAGCCCCCGGGCCGGGTTCGTCTGGGTGGACGGTCGCTGGTTCCGTCAGGGTGGTCGCTGGGAGTGGCGTGCGGGCTACTACGAGCGTGAGCGCGCGAACCACGTCTGGGTGCAGGGGCACTGGGATCGCCGTGGCAACCGTCACGTCTGGGTGGACGGTCGCTGGAACGCCGGCGCGAGCGTCCAGCCCGCGGGGCCGACGGTCCGCGATCACCGCCGCGAGCCACAGCCCGAACCGACCGGCCCGACCGTTCGCGACCACCGCCACTAGGAGCTAGAGTGGCGGCCGTGCGCGGCCTCCTCTCGATCCTCCTCCTTCCGTTCCTTGCGTGCTCCGGCGAGGCGACGCCACCCGCGAAGCAACCTCCCCAGCCGACACCGAAATCCATCGACGTCCCGGCGACGCCGAAGGTCGCCGTCGGCGAGCGGCCGCAGGCGTACATGACGCTGTGCGCGATCTGTCACGGGCCCGAGGCGAAGGGCTACGCGGCCGATCACGCGCCGTCGCTCGTGACGTCGACGTTCCTCGAGAGCGCGACCGACGACTTCCTGTTCCGCTCGATCGCCAGCGGCCGCCCGGGCACGTCGATGGCGGCGTACGGCAAGGCGTCGAACGGTCCGCTCGACGACGCGCAGATCGGCGAGATCGTCGCGTGGCTCCGCAGCAAGGGCCCGGCGCCCAAGCCGAACCTCGCGGTCGGCCCCGGGGATGCCAAGCGTGGCGCGGAGGTCTATGCGAAGTCCTGCCACAGCTGTCACGGCGACATGACCGCGCTGGGTGAGGGCATCTCGCTCGCCAACGCGACGTTCCGCCAGATGGCGACGCCGTCGTTCGTCCGCCACGCGATCGTGTGGGGGCGTCCCGACACCAAGATGCTCGCGTTCAAGGGCACGCTCACGGACGGCCAGATCGACGACGTCGTCGCGTTCATCTTCGACGGGCTCGGCGCGATGGCGAGCCCGCCGCCGCAGCAGCTGCCAGCCCCGACGGGCAAGGAGCCGCTGGTCATCAACCCGACGGGCAAGGACCCGACGTTCTCGCCGCGCAGCGATCCGTGTACGCCGGGCGACCTGGCGTGCGTCCCGAACAAGCGCTACGTGCCGAGCGCCCAGATCGCCCAGGCGCTCGCCGACAAGCGCAAGATGATCATCATCGACGCGCGTCCGGCGTCGGATTGGATGCGGGTCCACGTGACCGGCGCGGTGTCGATCCCGCACCACGACCCAAAACGCCTCGACGAGCTCAAGAACGACGGGACGTGGGTGCTCGCGTACTGCGCGTGCCCCCACCACCTGTCGGGAGAGATCGTCGACATGCTCAAGGCCAAGGGGTTCAAGAACGTGGCGATCCTCGACGAGGGCATCCTCGAATGGCATCGCCTGGGTTACCCCGTGGTCGCCGCGCCCGGCGTGACGCCGCCGCCGAAGCAGACCGAACCGCAGTAGATCTGTTACCGTCGTCGGAGCGTGAGGAAGCTCGTCGTTGTCGCTATCGCATCCCTCGCGTCCCTCACGGGTGGTGTCGCGCACGCGATCCCCTACGAGACGTTCATCGACGTCGACGATGAGGCGAGCCTGCAGGACCTCCTGGCCTCGCAGGACATCTCGCAGGAGACGTTCGACCAGCTGCTCGATCTGCTCGATCGCGGCGTCGAGCTCAACGAGGCCGGCCGCGCCGAGCTCTACGCGCTGCCCAACCTGACCTACGAGGACGTCGACAAGATCATCGCGTTCCGCGAGCTGCAGAACGGCTACATCAAGGATCCGGCGGACCTCGTCGCGTCCGAGGTGATCACGCAGGAGAAGCTGTTCAGCATCGCGTCGTTCCTCGTCGTGCGGGCGCGCAAGGCGGGGTTCAAGCCCAAGGGGTGGGTCCGCGTGATGACGCGCATGTCGCTCAAGGACCACGTGCTGCCGCCGATCGCGCTGCGCGGGCGGTTCACCGCCGACAAGCACTGGACGGCGGGGTTCGGCGCGACGTTCTCGCGGCTGCAGATCGGCGACCCGACGTACGACCCGAATCGCGACGCGCTCGTCGCCGATCCCGCGGGCTATCAGGTCCACCTGCCCAAGCTGTTCGTGAAGTACGAGGACGACGCGATCTCGGCGATCGCGGGCACGTTCCGCGCGGGCTTCGGCCAGCGGCTGGTGTTCGACAACAGCCTCGACTACACGCCGAACGGCCTGTACCTCGACGATCAGATCTACTACTCGGCCGATCTCACGTCGGACTGTCGGTTCTCCGCGGGCGAGCTCGACACGTCGCCGTGCGACGGCCCCGCCGGCAACCAGTACGTCACGCCCGACTGGAACTTCCGGCAGGGGCTGCTCGGCGCGGGGATCGGCGCCAAGCGGCTCGACGTCGGCAGCGGCTGGCTCCAGCTCTACGGCTGGGGCTCGATCTCGCGCCGCGACATCTACCAGTACGAGCTGTTCGACGCGGGCAAGTGCAAGGATCCCCACGACGATGGCGATCTCGCCTGCGCTGCCCCCGACGTCTACGTGCGGCCCGCGGGCGATCCGCTCGCCCCGACCGCGCGGTTCTCGTTCACCACCCTGCCGAACGTGTTCAGCGAGCGGCTCGCGGGCATGAACGCGTCGTACTTCGCCGACCGCCGCAACTCGATCGGGCTCACCGCCTACGTCGCGAACGAGGCGAACCTCATCGAGGGCATCACCCTCGACACCCAGGAGTGGTCGCGGCTCCCGACCGGCCGGACGTTCGGCGCGGGTGGCGCGAACTTCAACTTCGGCAAGGGCGCGATCGACCTCGGCGGCGAGGTCGCGCTCTCGGGCGACAAGATGCCCGACTCGATGACCGCCGATCACGGGCCCGCCCACGGCGGCGGCGGCGTGGCCGGCATCCTTCGCATGACGGCGACGCGGAAGAAGGAAGAGCTCGAGGCGACGCTGCGCTACTACAGCATCGACTACGCCAACCCGTTCGCACGGCCGATCGCCCAGTCCGACGAGTTCGAGGGCCAGCGCGCGCGCGACGAGCTCGGCGCGCGCCTCCGCTACGTGCGCTCGTCCAAGACGTTCAACCTGCGCGCGCAGCTCGACGTGTGGGTGCCGCCGTCGACGTTCGACAACCCGACCAACGCCCCGGAGCTGCACACCACGCCGAAGCTCGACACCTACGTGCGCGCCGACGTGCGGACGACCGACGAAGTCCGCCTCGGGCTGTCGCTGCGCTACCAGGACAAGGATCTCCAGGGCGGCGGTCACGACCAGTGCTACGAGATCGCGAGCGCGACCACGACCGACGGCCTCACGATCCCGTGCTCGGGGCGGCAGCTCACGACGATCGCCCGCGGCACCTACACGGTCGATCGCACGCTGGCGTTCACGCTGCAGCTCGAGCACCAGCTGCTCGACGACAACGTGCTCGATCCCAGCGCGTTCCGCACCGACGTCGCCGCGTGGTTCATCACCCAGTGGCGGCCGGTGAAGGAGCTCAGCGTGCGGGCGCGCGTGCGTTACCTGGACGAGGCGTTCAACGACAAGCGCCCCGGCAAGGATCCAGACAGCTACCTCGAGCGCTCGGTGTCGAGCGTCGTCGACGCCGGCTACAAGCTGCGCAAGTCCGACGAGGCGCGGTTCCGGATCGACGTGAAGGACTACCTCGATCATCGCGCGAGCTCGCTGATGCGCGACCCGAACCCCGAGGTCACGTTCTGGCTGACCTACGAAGCCCATCTGTGAGCGATCACTCCGTGAAGCGATGATCAACACCATCATCCTCGGCTGCGATCTGTCGGCGCAGAGCGATCTCGCCATCGAGCGGGCGATCGGCCTCGCGCTGCTGCACGGCGCGAACATCGTGCTGGTGCACGCGCAGGCGGACGCCGCGCCGATCGAGCACGTCGACAACGAGATGCTCGAGCAGCTCGGACGGGTGTCGGCCGCCGTCCGCGCGGCCGAGACGCGGGGGCTGGCCGCGAAGGTCGCCGAGCTCGCGGCGCTCGGCCTCGCGGTCGAGATCGTGTCGCGCAGCGGTCCGCCCGGCGAGGTCCTGGCCGCGGTGGCGGCCGAGCGTCACGCCAAGCTCATCGTGGTCGGCACGCACGGCGCCACGGGGATCTCGCGCATGCTGCTCGGCAGCGTCGCGGCGGAGACCGTCCGCCACGCGCCGTGCGACGTGCTCGTCGTGCGCGGCGCGCCGGTGCGGGCGGCGTTCTCCCGACCGCTGGTCGCGATGGACTTCTCGGCGGCGGCGTCGCGCGCGCTCGTCCACACCCCGGATCTCGTGATCGAGGGGGTGACGGTCGAGCTGCTCCACGCCTGGCAGCTGCCGGCGGGCTCGTGGGGCGCATCGTTCCTCGGCCTGCAGTCGCACTTCCCGTGGTCGACCGTGCGCGATGCGGTGCTCGCGTCGGCGCAGGCGCAGGTCGACAAGCTCGTCGTCAAGCATGCGCAGCTGTCGCGCCCGATGCACGTCACGCTCGTCCAGGGACCGCCGGCGACGACGATCTGCACGACCGCCGAGACCGCCGGTCACGATCTCATCGTCGTCGGCACGAACGGGCATCGCGGCTTCCGCCGGCTCCTGCTCGGCAGCGTCGCGGATGCCGTGATCCGCCACGCCCCGTGCTCGGTGCTGATCGTTCACGGCGAACACGCCGGCGAGACGGGGACGTTTCAGAAAGTGTAGCTCGAGCCTCGAGGTTCGAGGTTCAAGACGAGGAGAAGCTTCAGCCGCCTTCGAGCGTGAGCGCGGCGATCTTGTTGTCTTCCTTGGCGGCCGCGTCGGCATCGGGGAGCGGCTTCTTCTGCTCGGTGATGTTCGGCCACGTCGAGGCGGAGTCGACCTGCGCCTTGAGGTGCGCCGGCCACGCGCCGGTCTCGAGCTCGGTGGCCTTCTTCGCGCCGCTGACGAGCGCGTTGATGTCCTTGTAGATGTTCCACTTCCCGGGGAGCTCGCTCTCCTCGAAGATCGCGGTCGTCGGGCACTCGGGCTCGCACGCGCCACAGTCGATGCACTCGTCCGGGTTGATCGCGAGGGAGTTCTTACCCTCGTAGAAGCAATCGACGGGACACACCGCGACGCAGTCGGTGTACTTGCAC
>JAPLLF010000983.1 GCA_026387715.1 Pseudomonadota bacterium | reverse complement strand
CGGGTAGCCCGCGCGCGCGACGATGTGCATGTCCCAGCCTCGACGGCCGAGCGCCGTGACCAGCGCGTGGCTGCGGGTGGTGTAGCCGACGGCGTGGTAGGGGTGGCTGCTGGAGACGACGTACACGACGCGCCGCGGCTCGGGCTCGTACGCGCGCGGCTGAGGTGGCGACAGTGGCAACCCCTGCGCGGCCCAGCGGGCGAGGTCGTTCAGGCGTGCCAGCGGCGCGAAGGCGAGCATGCCCGACCCGCCGAGCGCGCGCGCACGCTCGAGCAGCACTCGAGGCCGTTCGATCGCGTAGACCGCCCGATAGCACAACGCGAGCGCCTGGTGCGCGGCGGGCGAGGCCTCGACCTCGGCCAGCAGCAGTTCGCCCAGGGCCACCGCCGCGGCCGGATCGACCGCTGCCGTGATCGCGAGCGCGGCCTCGTACGCGACGACGCGAGCCGTCCGTGGCACCGCCGACGCGCGCACGACGGCGATGAGCGGGTCACACACCGGCGAGACGACACCCGCCAGGCTGCGCACGGTAGCTTCGGCACGCTCGCTCCACGCCGGCGCGGTCTCGGCCGCACGGGTGATCTTGTGGAGCACGCCGCGGACCAGGGCGTTCACGAGGCGTTCACGACTCAGACCCGTGGTGGTAACGGCTGGACGCCCATGTAGTAGTCGGTGATCTGCCGGACCGGTCCATCGGCGATGATCTCACCCTTCTCGACGAAGATCGCGCGGGTGCACACGTCGTGCAGCAGCTCGAGCGCGTGCGACGCGACGATCACGGTCCGCGCGCCGTTGACCATGCCCTTGATCCGCGCCGACGACTTCTCGACGAACGCGGCGTCGCCCGCCGACAGCGTCTCGTCCAGCAGCAGCACGTCGGGGACCACTTCGCTGGCGATCGAGAACCCGAGCCTGGCGCGCATGCCGGCCGAATAGGTCTTGAGCGGCTGGTCGATGAACTCGCGCAGCTCCGCGAACTCGACGATGCCGTCGTAGAGCTCGGCGATGCGGGTGCGCGTCATGCCGAGCATCGCGCCGTACAGGTAGATGTTCTCGCGCCCGGACAGGTGGATGCTGAAGCCCACCCCCAACCCGGCGAGCAGCAGCACGTGCTTGGCGGTGCGCACCGTCCCTTCGTCGGGCCGGTAGATGCCAGCGATCATCCGGAGCAACGTGCTCTTGCCGGCACCATTGCGCCCGACCAACCCGATGACCTCGCCACTCTCGGCCCGGAAGCTCATCCCCTTGAGCGCCGTGAACGTGTCCTCGGCGCGATTGATCGGCCGAAACATGTTCCGCAGCGATTGCAGGACCGGGCCGACGTACACGCGTCCGCGCGGGAAGTGGAGGACCACCTTATCGAGCTCGACGGTCGTGCTCATAGCTTCTTCACGACGATCCCCTCCATGCGGCGGAACACGGAGAGGCCGAGCCAGAGGGACCCCACACAGAACGCACAGGAGTACGCGATGTAGCCGAAACTGGCGCCGATCGGCGCGCCGAGGACGCCCTGCTTGACCATCTCCATGGGGACGGTCAGGGGATTGAGCAACATGATCTTCTTCAGGGTCGCCTGGCCAGGCGGGATCGTGCTCAAGCTCCACATCACCGGCGAGATGTACATCCCGGCCCGCGTCAGAAAGCCGGTGAAGTACTCGACGTCGCGGTTGAGCACGTTCCACGGCGCGCTGCCCATCCCCACGCCGGTGGCGAGCATCGTGATCAGGACCATGCCGAGTGGCACGTAGAGCAGCTCGACCGTCGGCGGGAGGCCGTAATAGATCATGAACGGCACCACGACCACGAGGCTCAGCGCCGCCATGATGAACTGCGCGACGACCCCCGCGATCCCGAACACCTCGCGCGGCACGTAGATCTGTTCGATCAACCCCGCGTTCTGGCTGAGGCTGCCCTGGCACCTGGCCATCGCGATCGAGAAGTACTGCCACACGATCACGCCGATCACGATGCTGAGCGTGTAACCCCGTCCCGCCCCGCGCGAGATCAGCGAGAACATCACCACGAACACCATCGCCATCAGCATCGGCTCGAGGAGCGACCACAGGTATCCGAACGCCGAGCCTCGATATTTGAGCCGGATGTCGCGAAGCACGAACTCGCGAATGAGCTCGCGTTGGCCCATCAGATTGCGAACCAGGGTGGGAACCCCGCGCACGAAGCTGACCGGTGGGTTGGGTGTCGCCAACTCGATGGAGTCGGTCACCGGTGCCGCACGCGAGACCATCGACTGACTACCGGTGAAGAACGGGAGACGATTTGCGCCCACCGATCGCCAAGGCCGAGGCCTGCTGGAGGTCCCGGTCCACCCGGTCCACCCGGTCCACCGCTTCGCGGGAAACCGTCTCGGCGACCGCCAAGGGCTCCGCTCCGCGGGTCTCCCACGAACCGGCGTCGAGCGTCAGCAGCGCCAGCGGAGTGAGGATGCCGTAGGTGATCGGAAACACCAGGGCGAGCGGCAACGTATGCCACGCCGATGCGTTCGGGTCCTTGGCGGCATGCATGTGATAGGCGACCCCGAGCAGGAACGCGATCACGACCTGATAGATCATCAAGTTCCAGAACACGCCGAGCAGCGCCGCAGAGACCAGCAGTGCCGGGTACAGCAGGATGATCGCGAACAGGGAGAAGAAGTACAGGGCAACCAGTGGATGGCCTTTCCACACGTGCGACAGGCCACCGATGTAGTCGACCATGTTCGACCGGCGCCACCGCAGCTGCTGCGACAGGTACACCGAGAACGACGACGGTGCGGTGGTCCGGCACACCACGTGCGGGTTCATGATCGTTTCGTAGCCGGCCTTGACGATCATCCGCGTCAAGTAGCGATCCTCGCCGTACTTGATTTCGATCCCGAGCATGTTGCGGTTCTCGAGCAAGGGAAGCAGCTGCTGGAGGACGGTGCGCCGGTACGCGGTCAAGCAGCCCGACAGGCACAACACCGAACGGTAGCGGGACTCGATGCGCTTGATGAGGAA
>JAPLLF010000757.1 GCA_026387715.1 Pseudomonadota bacterium | reverse complement strand
AGCTCGCGCGCAGCCGCGAGGTCACGATCGATCTCCACAACGATCGGCAGTCGCTCGGTCGCCAGGAGTGTCGGGTCGTGGCCGAGGAGCCGCGCCTCAAGGCGGTCGTCGCGACCGAGGACGTCGCGCGCGAGACCATCCTCGACGCGGTGCGGACGCTGTCGGAGACCCTGCACGCCGGGGTGTTCGTGATCGTCGACGCCGAGGGTCGGCTGATCGCCGACAGCGCGGCGCCCGACGACGCCGGCTTCGACCTCATGGGGCGCAGCGTCGTCAAGCAGGCGCTCGCGACCGGCGCGCACGCCGGGGTGTGGATCGCCGACGGCAAGGCGTTCCTGGTGCAGGGCTGTCGGCTCGAGTTCGGCGCGCGGGTCGTCGGGGCGCTGGTGATCGGGCACGTGATCGGCGACGAGTTCGCCGACATGGTGGCGAAGCACACCGGCGGCATGTTGATCGTCACCGTCGACAAGCGCCCGATCACGCGCCTCCCGGCGGGGGTCGGCGAGGCCGAGGTCGCGGCGCGGATCGACGAGATCGTGGCCGGGCAGACCGAGGTCACGCTCGCCGGCACGTCGTGGTACGGGCAGGTGCTGCCGGTGCCAGGCTTCGAGAGCGAGCACATCCCGCGCTACATCCTGTTGCGCTCGATCGACGAGGCGCTCGCGCCCGCGCGCCGGATCGTGCGGATCCTCGTCGTCATCGTCGTCGGCGCGGCGCTCGCGACGCTGCTCACGGCGTTCGTGCTCGCGCGGCGCCTCGCGCGACCGATCGACGCGCTCGTGGCGCGGACCACCGCGATCGCGCAAGGCGATCTCTCGCCGCGGGCGGTCACCGGCCCCACCGAGGTGCGCGCGCTCGGCGTCGCGATGGATCGGATGGCCAAGGAGATCGACGACTCGCGCGCCGCGCTCGCCGACAAGGCGCGCCTCGAGGGCGAGCTCGCGATCGCGGCGCGGATCCAGACCTCGATCCTGCCGCGTGACCTGCGCGTGCCGGGCCTCGAGATCGCGGCCAGGATGGTGACCGCGACCGAGGTCGGCGGCGACTACTACGATCTCGTCCGCGCCGCGGAGGGTTGCTGGATCGCGATCGGCGACGCGTCGGGCCACGGCCTCACCTCCGGGCTGGTGATGATGATGGTGCAGGCCGGCTTCGCGAGCCTGGTGCAGGCGCAGCCCGACACCTCGCCGCGGGCCGTCGTCCGCGCGCTCAACACCGTGCTGTACGAGAACATCCACGATCGCCTCGAGGCCGAGCGCCACATGACGCTCTCGCTGCTCCGCTATCGACCGACCGGCGAGCTCGTCGTCGCGGGCGCGCACATGGACGCCGTCGTGTGGCGGGCGAAGACGAGGACGATCGAGCTGCTCGCGACGCCGGGGACGTTCCTCGCGATCGCCGAGGACATCGAGCGCGTCAACGTCGAGCGCACCTGGCAGCTCGACGAGGGGGACCTGCTCGTGCTGCTCACCGACGGGGTCACCGAGGCCGAGGACGCGGCGGGCCAGCCGTTCGAGTACCGCGGGGTGATCGACGTCGTCGAGGCCCACGCCGAGGCGCCGGTCGCGGCCATCCGCGATGCCATCTTCGCAGCGCTCGCCCGCCATTCCCCCGTGCTCGCGGATGACGCTACACTCCTGATCCTGCGTCGCATGAAGGCGGCGATCTGATGGCCGAGCTCCACCTCTCTGTCGGTCTCGCCGCGCTCCAGCGCGGCTATCTCACGCTCGAGCAGTACGCCCGGGGCGTGAACGATCTCGTCGCGGCCGGCGATCTGTCGGTGCGCGACCTGTGGGTGCGCCCGGGCGTGCTCGACGACCAGCAGCTCTCGCTCGTGCTCGAGGCCGTCGGGGCGCTCGCCGGTCGCGACACCATGCTGTACAGCGTCGCGCTCGATCCCAAAACGCCGCCTCAGGTGAGCCTCACGACCGCGGTCGTCGGGCGTGGCGCCCAGGCGCCGACCGCGCCGTCGATGATCCCGCCGATGCCGGTGGCCCCGATCCGTCCTCCCCTGGGCGAGCTGATCGGCCATCGGTATCGCAAGCTCCACGTGCTCGGCGTCGGCGGGCTGGGCGAGGTGAGCGCGTGCGAGGACACCGTGCTCGGGCGCATCGTGGCGCTCAAGGCGGGCCATCCCAACAGCGACATCGAGGCCTACTCGTCGAAGGTGATCCTCGCCCGCGAGGCGCGGATCATCTCGCACCTCGAGCACCCCAACATCATCCCGATCTACGACGCCGGCCGCGATCCGGTGCGCGGGACGTTCTACGTGATGCAGCAGGTGACGGAGAACTCGTTCGAGGCGATCTTGCGCCGGCGTCGGCTGCGCGAGGGCGATCCGCACGCGTACACGCTCAACCGCCTGCTCCGGTACTTCCTGCAGATCTGTAACGCCGTCGACTACGCGCACAACCGAGGCGTGATCCACTGCGACATCAAGCCGGCGAACATCTTGCTCGGCGACTACGGTGAGGTGTTGCTCGTCGACTGGGGCCTCGCGCAGTCGAGCGCGCACGGTCAGGGCGTGCGCGGCGGGACGCTGGGCTACATGGCGCCCGAGCAGATGGATCTGCGGATCGAGCAGTTCGACGCGCGCACCGACGTGTTCGCGCTCGGCGCGATCCTCTACGAGATCCTGGTCGGCAGGTCGGCGTTTCCCGAGGTCCGGAACTCGGACGTCACGAGCATCGGCAAGGATCCGTTCTCGATGTACCAGCTGCCGACGCCGCCGACCGAGGTCACGACCGATCCCGAGGTCGTCGCGGCGCTGCGCGGGATGCCCGAGATCGAGGACTACTGCATGCGCGCGCTCACGATCGATCGCGACGCGCGGCTCGCGTCGGCGCGCGAGCTCGCCGACGCGATCGAGGAGCTCATCGAGGGCTCCAAGCTCAAGGAGCGCAAGCGCAGCGAGGCGGACATCAGCGCCGATGCGGGCGACGAGCTCGCCGAGCGCTACCACGAGTTCGTCGACGCGCGCAGCGAGAAGCTCGCGGTCGTCCGGACGCTGCGCGCCGACGTCGCGCCGTGGGCCGCCACCTACGAGAAGCAGGACCTGTGGGACTCCGAGGACATCATCCGCGTCACCGACGCGCTGCAGGTCCGGACGTTCCAGTCCGCGGTGTCGGCGTACGAGCGCGCGCTCGACGCGGTGCCGACCCACAGCCGCGCGCGCCGCGGGCTCGCGCGGCTGTACGACTCCGAGCTGCGGCTCGCCCGCAAGCGCGGCGACATGCTGCACGAGATCGCCAACGAGCAGCTGCTCCGCGAGGTCGACGACGGCGAGTTCGAGCGCGAGCTGCAGCGCGCGGGCACGTTGACGCTGGTGATCGATCCGCAGGCGATCCGCGTCACCCTCGCGCGGCTCGTCGAGAGCGATCGTCGGCTGGTCGAGTTCGGCGCGGAGGTGATCGCCGGGCCGACCCACGACCGCGCGCTGTCGTCGGGCCGCTACGTCGTGTCGGCGACGTTCGACGATGGCCATCGCCCCGTCGTGTGGCCGGTCCGGATCGAGCCCGGCGCGAACAGCGAGGTGTCGATCACGTTGCCGTCCCGCGACCTCGGGCCCGACGAGGTCGTGATCCCGGGCGGGCCGGCGCGGCTCGGCGGCGACCCGTTCTGCTCCGACGGCGACGAGCCGTTCGTCGTCGACGTGCCGGCCTTCGTGATCCAGCGCTACCCGGTCACCGTCGCGCGGTGGATCGAGTTCCTCGCCGCGGTGCGCGCGGAGCACCCGACGCACGTCGCGCGGCACGAGCCGTGGATGGGGGTCGGCCTGCCGAAACCGGATGCGATGCCCGGGCCCGAGCGCCTGCCGGTGTTCGGGGTGAGCGCCGAGTCGGCGGAGGCGTTCGCGCGTTGGCTGTCGAAGCGCGACGGGCGCGCGTGGCGTTTGCCGACGGAGATCGAGTGGGAGAAGGCCGCGCGTGGCACCGACGGGCGCGCGTTCCCCTGGGGCGATCACTTCGACGCCACGTTCTGCAAGATGCGCGACAGCCGCCCCGGCCAGCCGGCCGCCGAGGCGATCGGCGCGTTTCCGTGGGACGTGTCGCCCTACGGCGTGTGCGATCTCGCGGGTGGGGTCGCGGACTGGTGTACGCCGGACCCACGGCGCATGGCGCCACGCGAGCCGCGCGAGATCGTCTCGCGCGGTGGCTCGTGGCGAGACTGGGCGATCGATTGTCGGCTGGCCTCGCGCCGGCGTCACCTCGTCGACGAGCGGTCGGCGCGCGTCGGGTTCCGACTCGCGCGGGCCCTGTAAGGAAGGACAGCAGATGGACAACCTGACACTAGGCGACCTGACGATCGAGGTCCGGGTGACCCCCGAGACGGTGTTCCAGTGCACGTGGAAGGGGAAGAGCAACGAGCGCAATCCCCAGGAGGTCTTGAAGCCGTGGTTCGACACCCTGCTGACGACCGTGAGCCAGCAGGGCGGGGCGATCGAGATGCACTTCGACAAGATCGAGCACTTCAACTCGTCGACGATCACCGCGCTGATCCGGCTGATCCAGAGCTGCCGCAAGGGCGGCGTCAAGCTCACGATGGTCTACGACCAGAGCCTCAAGTGGCAGCGGCTGTCGTTTGACGCGCTGCGCGTGTTCGAGAAGAACGACGACATGTTCTCCCTGAGGTCCGCATGACCGCCGAGCCGCTCGACGAGATCGGGTTCTCGATCGACATGACCGTGCGCAACGAGTGGCGCAACGTCGACCTGCTGCGCACGTCGGTGCAGAACTGCTTCACCGCGGTGTTCGCCGACGTCGACGGCTGCCACGCGATCGCGATGGTGACCGGCGAGCTGCTCGAGAACGCGCTGAAGTACGGGGACTGGCTCAGCGGCGATCGCGCGATGTTCCGGCTGCGCGTGCGCGGCGCGAAGAACAACGTCGTGATGGTCAGCGTGCAGAACCCGCTCAAGCCGACCGATCCGAACGCCGCCGCGCTCACCGACACCATCGCGTGGATCAACGGGTTCCCGAAGCCCGAGGCGGCGTATCGCGCGCGGATGATGCAGATCGTCGAGAACGAGGACAGCGACGTGTCGATGAGCCAGCTCGGGCTCGTCCGGGTCGCGTTCGAGGGCAACTGCCGGCTGGCGGCGGTCGTCGAAGACGAGACGGTCACGGTGACCGCGATGCTCGATCTGTCGCCGGCGTAGCGCGTCAGGCCAGCCAGAGCGCGGCGCTCGCGGCGACCGCGAGCGTCGTGGCCGCGGCGAGCGTGAGCCGCGTCCGGCGCGAGCACCGGCGGGTTTGCCCCCACCGGGCCCCGTCGTCGAGCAGCCGATCGATCGCGGCCGCGAGCTCGTGCACCGTCGCGAAGCGATCCTCGGGCTCGCGCGCGAGGCAGCGGCCCACGAGCGCGTCGAGCGCGGCGGGGATCGCGGGTCGCCGCGTCGCCAGCGCGGGCGGCGTGGACGTGAGCAGCGCGGTCATCAGGGCGGTCGGGCCGTGCGCGTCGGCGAACGGGCGCACGCCCGCGATCGCCTCGTACGCGACGACCCCGAGCGTGTAGATGTCGGTGCGGCGATCGCACGCGCCGCCGACGACCTGCTCGGGCG
>JAPLLF010000808.1 GCA_026387715.1 Pseudomonadota bacterium | reverse complement strand
CGCGCGATCGTAGAGGCGGATCCGCGTGAACGTGCCCGCGCGCGCCGCGAGCGCGGCGACCAGCTCGCCGTAGGTCTTGCGGCGCCCCCACGCCGCGCGGCGACGAAGCTCGAGCCCCGTGCCGGTGAGCCGCACCATGTAGCCGAGGTGGTGGTACTCGCAGAACTCGATCGTCGTCGTGGCCGGTGCACGCGCGAGCGCCACGAGGAACGCCGGGATCGAGGTGACCGGCGCCGACACGATCCCGATGGTGGTGAGCCGCGCGAACTCCGGGGTCCACAGGAACTCGAAGGCCGTGGGGTCGATGCGATAGGCGCGCAGGTAGAGCTCGGTGACCGCCGGGAACACGCGCTGCAGCTGCTCGGCAAGGCGCTCGCGCTCGACCGGCGGATCGAGCCCGACCCGCGTCCACGGATACACGTGCGGGCCGGACAGCACCGCCTCGGACACGCCGTCGCGGATCCCGCTGACGCTCGTGAGCGACCTCATGACCGGATGGGCGAGGAGCTGGTGCGGGAACGCGTTGCCGGCGAGGTAGATGTGCCGCACCGTCGCCCAGCCGGGGTTGCCGGTGAGCGTCTCGACGAGGCCGACCCGATCGGAGTCGATCCCGCACCACGCCAGGAACCCGTCCTCGAACCGCATCGTGTGGGGATCGACGAGCGCGGCGAGCGCGCCGACCCAGCGCACGCCGTGGGCGGCGATCAGCGCGCGCTCCTCGCGGGCATCCGTCGGCGACAGCGTGCCCGCCGCCCGCGCGCGCTGCAGCGCGAGGAACCGCCCACGCGGATCGCCCTGCTCGAGCAGATGATCGCCGAGGACCTCCTTGGCCGCCGCGTCGTCGGGATCCGCGAGGACCTCGGCGACCAGCGCGGCCTCGAGCGACGTCCCCGCGAGCGCGCCGATCCGGGCGAGCTCGTCGGCCTGCGCGGGCGCGAAGCGTGGGACGCCACCGGCGTACTTGCGCGCGAGCGCGGCGACGAGCGCCGCGCACCGCTCGGTGAAGAACCCGGCCGAGAACGCGTTGTCGACGGCGCCGGTCTGCGAGCCCGTCTGCTCGCGCAGCAGCTGGGGGAAATCGAGCGCCGGGAGGAGATCGAGCAACCGTGGATCGGCGTACGCCTGCAGCACCTTGAACAGGCGGCGCCACGCCGATTGCGTGCCGCTGCCCGTGAACGGCGGACGCTTGAGCAGCTCGACCAGCGGCACCGTGAACCGCGGATCCGCCGGCCAGAGCTCGAGCAGGCTCTCGAGCTGCTCGACCATCTGCGCCGAGCGCGTCGTGCCGATCACCGCGGCGAGCCGTGGCTGATCGAGCGGATCGCCGCCGCGGACGAGCGCGACGAACTGCTCGACCAGCTTCTTGTGCGAGGGTGCGCTCAGCGCGTCGCGCGTGATCCGCCCGGACAGCGTGTCGAGGATGACGGCGAGTCGCGGATCGCGCACCGCCCGCCACGCCTCGAGGAGGAGCGGGATCGCCTCCTCCACGCGACCGGCCTCCAGCGCGCGTCGTGCGTCGGTGAGCGTCATCGCCGCGAATATATGTCCACCGCGAGGCGACGTCGCGGATCTCGGACCACATGCACGCCTCCGATCCGCGGCGCACGACCCTGTTCGGCCGCGATCCGATCGACGGCCTGCGCGGGCTGGCGACGCTGACCGATCCGGATGACGGCGTCGCGGCGGTGATCGACCTGCCGGTGATCGGCGCGCGCGGCGACGGCAAGAGCCAGTTCATCATCCACGCGATCC
>JAPLLF010001302.1 GCA_026387715.1 Pseudomonadota bacterium | reverse complement strand
GCCACGACAGCACGGCGACCTGCCCGAGGTAGCGCTTGAGGTGGGCGTGGCGCTGGCCGGGCTGCGTGGACGCGGCGGTGATGAGCTCGATGAGCCCGGGCACGAGCGGTAGTCCGTCGACGTTGTACGAGGGCAGGCCTGGGTCGGAGGACTGCCCGAGCGACGCCATGTAGCGGATCCACGAGATCGGTCGGTTCGCGACGAACGCGCGCTTGATCTCCCACGCGGCGATCGCCGCGTCGTGGGTCGCCGCATTCAGCGCGAAGTACACCTTCACGTCCCACTCGAGCGGATCGACCTCGGCGCCCGTGCCGAACAGCCGGCGGTGATGGAGCGGATGATCGGCCACGCCGTTGGCGATCGTGTCCCAGTGGCCGGGGGGCGTCTCCGACTTGGGGCCATCCGCCCAGAACTCGGCGAGCACCCGCGCGAAGTCGCCGAGCTTGACGGCGTTGGCCGCGTACGGCGCGCTGGTCGCGGGATTCTGCGCGTGCCCGGTGCCGTCGTTGGTGCCGAGCGTGTTGTTGCCCAGCGCGCCGGGCGAGATGTCGATCATCTCCGGCAGGGCCGGATCGAGCTTGGAGTGGCGCCGGATGAGGTCGACCAGCGCCGGCATGAGCGCGGGGCCGAACGTGGGGGGCGGCCCGGGGTCGTGATAGAGCGCGCCCGGCGTCGCGCGGGTCATCGCGAACGGCGTCACCTCGCGCCAGTGCGCGCCGATGTAGCCCTGCACGCCGGCGTCGACCGGGATGCCGTTCTGGGTCTCGGCCTCGGCGAGCGTGAGCTGCTGCCAGACGTCGGGATCGACGAGCGTGTTGCCGCCGCGATCGACGACGAGCGGCGCGTTGGTCGGCGTCCAGCCGGTCGTGTCCGCGTAGTTGTGCTGCTCGTTGGCGCCGTCGGTCAGGCCGTAGGCGATCACTGCCTCGCCGATGCGATTGCCGACGGCCCGCGGCGAGTTCCCGACCGTGGTCTCGTCGGCGGGATCGTAGCCGAGCTTGGTCATGAATCCGGCGAAGCAGTGCTGGGACACCGCGAACCCGACGGCGATCGGATCGGCGTAGCGATGGTTCAGGATGCGATACGCCGCATAGCTGATCGCCTCCTGGCGCGCGGCGGCGACGTCGGCGGCGGTGAGCTTGTCGTGCACGAGGTAACCATCGGCGACCGGATCGAACGCGGCCCAGGCGTCCCACATGGCGATCGCGAGGTGGAACAGGTTGCGGGCGTGCACCGGCGGCCGCGGGATGTCGCGGCGGATGGCGTTCAGGATCTGCTCGTTCCACCGGCGCGCGATCGAGCCATCCGGCGTGGGATCGATCGCGGTCGCCGGACAGTCGGTCGACGGCGGCGGCGGCAACGCCGGTTGCGTGAACGTCGGGATGTCGGTGGCACCCAGGTGCAGGACCGTGCCGGCGTTGAGCTCGGTGGTGAGGACGTTGCCGCCGACGGTCCACAGGCCACCGTCGGGATCCACCCACGCGGCGTGGAGCGATTGCGCGGCGACCGACGGCACGTCCATGCGCGGCTGCCAGCCCCGCGCGGTGCGCTCGAACACGTCGCCGAGGTAGCCAGTCGCGTAGGCCTTGCCGTCGGGGGCGACCGCGACGCCCTGGATCAGGCTCGCGCCGTCGACGGGCACCATCACCGGATCCTCGCCGGTCGCGGCCTCGAGCACCGCCGCGCCGAGCGCGCCGACGATGTACGTGTGCGCGGCGTCGCCCGTGACCGTGAACAACGTCGCGGTGGTGTCGACGGGCACGACCGCGAACGCGCCGCCGTCGCGCGATCGCAGCACCGTGCCGTTGCCGCCCACGACCCACACGGTGCCGGCGCCGTCGCCCCACACCTTGAACAACCCGGCGGTGTTGCCCTGCGCGTCCTGCGGCAGCGTCTCGGGGAGCGCCACGTCGGACCACGTCGTGCCGTCGTAGTGCCAGACGAAGCCGTTGCCGGCGCCCAGGCTGCCGACCGCGTAGAGGTCGGTGGGCGACGCGCCCCACAGGCCGAAGATCGTGTGGCGCGACAGCCCGATCGTCGGCAAGCGCTCGAACGCGCCGTTCTGATAACGCAGGACGGTCGACTTCGCGCCCGCGAGGAACACCGGCCCGTCCTTGAACGCGTGCACCCACCACAGGTTCGCGCGCTCGTTGGTCTCGAGCTCGGTCCACGTGGTGCCGTCGTAGTGCACGACGAGCGGCCCCTCGCTGCGGTCGGCGCCGACGGCCCACACGTCGGACGCCGAGGTGCCTCCGATCGACATGACCGACTCGCGCAGCGCGGACGCTGGAGTCGACCACGTATCGCCTGGCGCCTGCCAGTTGTCGCCACAGCCGAGCATCGAGAGCATCGACGCGATGAGGAGCGGACCACGGAGGTGACGCATCTCGCCACGGTAGCCTCATTCCGGAGTCGGCTTCCCTGCGATGAATCATCGCAGGAAGAACTCGCGCAGCCAGCGTGTGGTGGCCGTGCGCACCCTTGCCTTCAAGGGTAACCAATTGGAATTGCGCGGGACGGAGCTGATCGGGCTACCTGAATCGTGGCGTCTCGCCCGCCGCGAGATCACGACGATAGCCATCGAGCAGCAACGGATCGCTCGTCCACCACCGGGCCACGGCCTCGACGAACGCGGCGACCTCCGCGCGATGCGTCTCGATCAGCAGCCTGGCGAGCCGAAAATCCGGGGTGAACGTGCCGATGGCGATGTCCGCGAGCCCCGCGGCGACGAGATGCGCGGCCGCGGTGGTGCGGTCGCCGGCCTCGACGGCCGCGCAGCCCAGCATCGTGTTCCCGAGGTGCCATGCCGCGGGATGCTCGGGACCGGCGGCGTAGAGCTCGGCGGCGAACGTTCGCGCCCGGGCCCGGTCATCGAACAACGCGAGGAAGCGCGCGAAGTCCACGAGGGCCGCGATACGCGTCGCGGGGGTCGGCGCGAGCGCGACGTGTCGCTCGAAGGCGGCGATCGCCTCGGCCGGTCGTCCGGCCTGGTGATGGAGCAAGCCGATGAACGACGTCCATCGCGTCGCCGTCGCATCGAGCGCGATGCCGCGCTCGGCGAGCTCGATCGCGACGTCGTAGCTCTTCGCGACCATGAAGAACACGATCGCGGCTTCGAGGATGTCGAAGTCGGTCGGGCTCGCCTCGAGGTGCGCGATCCACAGGCACAACGCGTCGGCGTGCGCCTCGTGCGCGATCGGGATGCGAATCGGCCAGCGGCGGCCAGGCTCCTCCGCGATCCGGCGCAGCGCGTCCGCGTAGTCGTACGGCCGGCCTGCGCGCGCGAACTCGCCGATCGCGTCGATGGGCTTGGTGGCCATCGCCTCAGCATAGATGCGTCGGACCCCTCGTCGACGACGAATCGGACCCCGGACGTTTGACGTCGAGCTCGACGCGTTTGACGTCGACCCCAGCGTTGACGCTTTGAACGGCCAACGTCGAGGTCGACCCCAGGTTGACCGATCGTTGTCGTCGACCCTCCGGAGCCGCAACTCCACCTGGTCAAGGTGCAAGGTCGACGATGGGGTAAGAAGCTGCGGATCTTGGTGAGCAGATCCTGCTTGGCGGTCTGGATCCGCTTGTGCGTGACGTCCTCGGGCGCGTCGCGCGCGACGTTGAGCGCGCTGCGCCGGATCGCGAGGACCTCGGCGATCTGATCGGCGATCGCGGGGGTCTCGCGGAGCACGTGCTCGAAGGCCGGCTTGTCGATCCGGTAGGAGATCATGTCGGACGTCGCGATCACGGTCGCGGTGCGGGCCTCGCCGGTCATCAGCGACATCTCGCCGAAGAACTGGCCGGCCTGGAGCTGGGCGACCTCGCGGGCCTCGTCGTTCTGTGTGATGTGCACGGTCGCGGTCCCATCCACGATCATGTAGAGCCCGTCGTCCTTGTCGCCCTCGTGGGTGATCGCCTCGCCGCGCATGAACGGCGCGAACACGAGGTGATCGGCGAGCATCTGCCGGAGGTTGTCGGGCAGCCCGCGGAACAGGTCGACGGCCCCGATCGCGTGCATCCGCCGCTCGCGCTCGACCGACTGCTTGCGCTCCTCGCGCTCGGGCGTCTCGGTCGTGACGAACACCGCCTGCGCGGGGATCGACATCGGGATGTTCGCGCGGCGCATCGCGTACCACAGCCGCACGCGGATCGCGCCGTCGGTGCGGTCGTCGAAGTCGAGCTCGTCGAGCCAGTAGCGGACGACGTAATGCGCCACGCTGTCCTTGATCGCGAACATCAGGATGTGGGGGGCCGGATCACGCGCCACCCCCTGGATCGGGGTGCTCCGTAGCGCGTCGCCGACCGCGCCGATCACGTCGCTCGGCGGCGTGCGGAAATCGACGAAGAAGTCGACCGAGCGGCGCCACAGCTGCGCCTGGTGCGTGCGCCGGCCGAGGATCGTGACCTGGCTCTTCACGAGCATGCCGTTGGGGATGATCACGGTCTCCCACGCGCGCGTCTCGATCGCCGTGTAGCGCCAGCGGATCTCGGTGACCCGCCCGGTCTGGTTGCCGATCGTGATCCAGTCGCCCGCGGCGATCGACTTGTCGAGCTGGACCGACAGACCACCCATGACGTTGCCGAGCGTGTCCTGCAACGAGAAGCCGATCACGGCGGTCAGCACGGCGCTCGTCGTGATCAGGCCCGCGATCGAGAAGCCGGCGCGATTGCCGACGACGATGAAGCACACCAGCACGCCGGCGCCGGTGAAGAGATCGATGAGGATGCGCGGCAGCACGAACCCTGCGCGCGGCAGGATCGCGCGGAAGATCACGGTGACGCCGAGCGACACGTAAGCGAGCAGCTGGAAGGCGAGGGCGGTGAGCCCGAGGATCTCGCCGTCGTAGCCGCTCGCGATCTGCACCGCCTGGATGATGACGGTGACGAGGTGCCCGAAGATCAGGATCGCGGCGGCGCGCAGGTGCTGGCGCGGCACGACGTCCGGCGCGTAGCGCAGGATGAAGCGCGCGAGGATGAACGCGAGGAACACGAAGGGTGTCCGCGCTGCCCACAGGTGCGCCACGAGGGAGTGCCAGAAGCCCACGAGGGGCATCCTATCCTGACGAGACCAAAAAAAACCTCCCGACCCGGAAGGGAGGGGAGGTCGTCGTCGCGTGCGCGCGCTCAGTTCTCGACGAACGCCTTGAGGCGCTTGCTCCGCGACGGGTGGCGCAGCTTGCGGAGCGCCTTCGCCTCGATCTGGCGGATGCGCTCGCGCGTCACCTCGAAGTCCTGGCCGACCTCCTCGAGCGTGTGGTCGCTCTTCTCGCCGATGCCGAACCGCATGCGGAGCACCTTCTCCTCGCGCGGCGTCAGCGTCGCCAGCACCTTGCGGGTCTGGTCGGCGAGGTTGACGGAGATCACGCTCTCGCTCGGCGAGATGATCGACTTGTCCTCGATGAAGTCACCGAGGTGGCTGTCCTCCTCCTCGCCGATCGGGGTCTCGAGCGAGATCGGCTCCTTCGCGATCTTGAGGACCTTGCGGACCTTGTCGAGCGGCAGCTCCATGCGCTCGGCGATCTCCTCGGGTGTGGGCTCGCGACCGAGCTCCTGCACGAGGTAGCGGGTGGTGCGCACCAGCTTGTTGATCGTCTCGATCATGTGGACCGGGATGCGGATCGTGCGCGCCTGGTCGGCGATCGCGCGGGTGATCGCCTGGCGGATCCACCACGTCGCGTAGGTCGAGAACTTGTAGCCGCGCTTGTACTCGAACTTGTCGACGGCCTTCATCAGGCCGATGTTGCCTTCCTGGATCAGGTCCAGGAACTGGAGGCCGCGGTTCGTGTACTTCTTCGCGATCGAGACGACGAGGCGAAGGTTCGCCTCGACGAGCTCGCTCTTGGCGCGATCCGCCATCCGCTCGCCCTCGTGGAGGTCGCGGAACGTCGAGCGCAGGTCGGGCGCGGTGGCGCGGGCCTCTTCCTCGATGAGGGCGACCTTGCGCATCGCCTGCTTGATCATCTCCTCCATCTCTTCGAAGTCGGGGAGCGTCATCATCGTCTTCTTGCCGACGGCGCGGGCGCGCTGCGGCGACGCGCGCATCTCGCGCAGCGTCTTCCGGATCTCGTTCGCCGGCTGACCCGCCTTGCGCTCGCACTCGCGCACCTCGAGCTCGGCCTTGTCGAGCTTGACGATGATGTTCTTGAGCTGCGCGACGATGCGGTCGACGGTCGGCTTGTTGAGGCGGAGGTCCGAGAGCTCCTCGAACATCTGGGCGCGGTTGGCCTTCGTGGCCTCCTTGACCTTCTTCTTCTTGCCCTCGGTCGAGCCCTTCTCGTCGAGCTTCTCCTCGAGCTTCTCGGTGTCGCGCTGGAGCTTGCGAACCTTGTCGATGATCTTGCAGACGCGATCGACGTAGAACTGCTCGTTGAACTCCGCCTCGTCCTCGTCGATGTCCTTGACGACGTCCTTGACGCGGACCTTGCCGCGGCGCAGGCGCTCGCCGATCTCGAGGAGCTCCTCGACGGCGACCGAGCTGTTGAGCACGGCCTGGAGCATCTTGCGCTCGCCGTCCTCGATGCGCTTGGCGATCTCGACTTCACCTTCGCGGGTGAGCAGCGAGACCGAGCCCATCTTGCGCAGGTACATGCGGACGGGGTCGGAGGTGCGCGAGTACGCGTACTCCTCGTCCTCGTCGACCTCCTTCTCGCCCTCTTCCTTCTCGATCTCCGAGCCCTTGGGCGGCTGATCGATCAGGCCGTCGGTGATGCTGCCCGTCGGGCGGCGCGAGCCGGCGTCGACGACCTCGATGCCCTGCTCGCCGAGCGCCGACAGCCAGCTGTCGATCTGGTCGGTCGAGACCACATCCTCGGGCATGTGGTCGTTGACCTCGTCGTACGTGACGAAGCCCTTCTGCTTGCCGAGCTCGATGAGCTTGTCGCGCATCGACGTCGTCGTGTTCTGGTTGCCGCCGGTGCCGCGACCCTTCTTGGGGACGCGCTCGGCCTCGAGCGCTGCGGCCTCGGCCTCTTCACGGCTGCTCCGCTTCGGGGGCACGCCGGCGCCGAAATCCTCTTCGGGCTCGTCGTCGAACACGACCGGCACTTCGCCGTCGTCGAGATCGAGCTCGCGGGGGGCACCCTTGGCGCCGAGCGCGCCGGGCTTGCCGGCCTTGCCGGCCTTCTTGGCGGGCGGCATGAACTCGTCCTCGTCGTCGCCGTCGCCGCCCGCGTCGTCGTCGTCTCCGTCTTCGCGCGGCTTCTTGATCGCCTTGCCCGGCTTGGTCAGCGGCTTGGTCAACGCCTTGATGACCTTGCTCGCGTCGGTCGCGAGCTTCTTGCCGTTGGCGTCGGGCTTCTTCGCGCCCGCCTTCGCCGGCGCCTCATCGACCTTCTTCGCGACTTTCCCGTCCTTGGGATCCTTGGTCTTCGTCGCCTCTTTCGAGTCTTTCGCCGCCGCGGGCTTCTGCTGCTTCGCCATAAACTAATCGACCTGCTTTCGGTTGGACGAGATCTGTGCGGTAAGGCGGGCGACCGTCTCGAGGTCGCCGTTGCTCTGAGCGGTCGCGAGTTGCGCGAGGAGCCGGGTCTGCTCGTGGTCGCGGTGCTGCTCGGAGGAGCGGAGGTCTTTGCGGAGCGAGGCGCGATCGACGCTCGCCTTGCGGACTTCGAAATTCTTCGTCATCCCGACGAGCGAAGCCCGAGGATCTTTTGCGTCGACGTACTTTCCGGACATCACGTGCTGGGCCGATTTCTTGGGCAACGTACCGACGAGGTCCACGAGGGCCTGGCCGGCGCGAGCCGCGGAATACATGGCGCGAAGCCGACCGTCCGTCAAGAGCCAAAAAGCCTTGTCTCCTTCGGGACTTCCGATCAGGTCGGGGTGGTCCACGAGGAGCGCGACGACCTCCAGCTCCTCGAGCGAGGGCTCGCCCTCCGGAGGAGCTGGCACGGTCGGGGCGGTAGGCGCGGACGCACCATGCGACCCGTGCCCGGATTGCGAGTGCTGACCGTGCGGCTGACCGTGCTGGCTGTGTTGCATGTTCGACGCGGGTCGGCCTGCCGCACGGGAGACCGCGTTCTGCACGACCCCGAGATCCACCTGCAGCGCCGCGGAGCTGCTCGGCGCCGCCGCCCGCGACGAGGCTGTCGGGATCGATCCCGTCGGCGAGCGGGCCCGCGCCGCCGGACTTCGCGTTCCCGGGGCGCGAGGCGACGAGGACCTCGAGGTCGGCCTCGACGCACATCTGCAGCGCGTGCATCGTCGCCTTGTAGCCCGCGCGATCGCCGTCGTAGAGCAGCACGATCCGCTCGCTGAGCCGCTTGAGCGTCATGACCTGCTCGATGGTCAGCGCGGTGCCGAGCGGCGCGACGACCTCGCCGAACCCGGCCTGGTGCAGCGTGATCACGTCGAAGTTACCCTCGACGAGGACGACCCGCTTGTGTTGCACCATGCCCTCCCGCGCCTGCGCGAGCCCGAACAGGAGCTTGGACTTCTTGTAGACCACGCTCTCCGGCGAGTTCACGTACTTCGGGGGCTCGCTGCCGTCGGGGGCCGGGGTGGGCGCGCCGACCAGCCGGGCCGAGAAGCCGACGACCTCGCCACCGGGAACGATGACAGGGCACACGAGCCGGTCGCGAAAGCGATCGTAGAACCCGCCGCGCGCGCCCTGCCGGGGCGCGACGAGGCCGAGCCGCACCGCGAGCTGCAGGTCGGCCTTCTTGGCGACGAGGTGGTCGGCGAGGGCGCCCCACTCGGCGGGGGCGTAGCCGAGCTGGAACTTGTCGGTGACCGCCTGCGCGACCCCACGCTTGGCGAGGTACGCGCGGCCGGCGACGCCGCGCTCGGGATGGGCCAGCGTGTCGCGGAAGAACTGCGTCGCGATCTTGTTGAGATCGAGCATCGCGACGCGCTCGCCGCGCGCGCGCCGCAGCTCGGGCGACTCCTCGATCTTGGGGACCTCGATGTTGTAGCGAGCGGCGAGCTGCTCGGCGACCTCGATGAAGCTGCGCCCCTCGAGCTCCATGAGGAACGCGATCGCGTCGCCGCCCTTCTGGCAGCCGAAGCAGTGGAACCGCTTCTTGAGCGGCGTCACGTTGAACGACGGCGTCTTCTCGCCGTGGAACGGGCACAGGCCCTTCCAGCTCGTGCCCGCCTTCTTGAGCTGCACGTGCTGTCCGATCACGGCGACGATGTCGACCGCGTCTCGGATCTGGTTGATCACGTCATCGGGAATCATCGAGCGTGCGACTGATCAGCATGACTGATCAATGCTGCACCGTCGACGTCGGTGTTGCGTCGGTCGTTGGGCGCGCCCGCGTGGCGTCGACCAGCGCGTAGACGACCAACCCACACGTCGCCGCGATCCACATGCCGAGCAGCACCTGGATGGCCTTCGTCGTGCCGGCGGCGAGCTTCGAGCCGTGATCCTCGTGCCCGAGGTCGTGGCGATGCTTGCGTCGGGGGCCCTGCTCACCGGACTCGGGGCTCTCGTGGGTCGCGGCGGCGCTCATCGGGCGGACAATTGCCTCACGGGACCGGCCAGGTCAAGCCCAACCTCGCCGCCAGGTCAGGCGGTCACAGAGGCAGCGTGTACGAGCCGGGATCGACGACGAGCCCGTCGCACTCGCAGACGTAGCGATGCTTCGCGCCGCAATCGCTGGCGTCGACCTGGATCCCGACGAGCAGCACGCAGTGATCCTTCGGACCCTTCGACGGCTCGGTCGGCGCCCATGGCAGATAGGGGTCGCGGGCGCCGGTGACGTCGAGCCAGGTGCCCTTGGTGCGACGGTCGGTGACGCCGACCCACACGCTCGCGCCGGCCAGCGCGGCGACCGTGGCTGCCTCCGTCGCGTCGCCGAGGATCGCCAGATGGCCGCCCAGGGCCTCGCACGTGGCCTCGGCGCCCGTCCACGACGTGCTGTTGACGCTCGCGAAATAGCCGGTACACATCATCCCGTCGGCGCCAGGGGCATCTTGCGTGGGGCCGACCGCATCGAGCCGCGCGTCCAGCGCGCTGTCCGGCAGCACGTCGCCGGTGCCCTGAAACGAGCACGCACCCACGAGCGCGATCACGATCGTGCGCAGATAGCTGGAATGATTCATCGACTCGCGTCCCTCATCAAGCGCGCGAACGCCGCCGCGGTCGCCGCGGCGATCGTCTCGAGCGTGGTCGCGGGAGCTTCGTCACCGATGGTGGCCGCGATCACGCACATCACCTGGCCGCCGATCGTGATCGGCACGCACACCAGGTCACCGTGGGACGGGCCGAGCGTGGCGAGCAAGCGCTCGTCGATCTCCTGGCGATCGCCGTTGGGGCATCGCATGGTCGTGCACGCCCGGATCGTCGCCGTCACGAGCCCGGGCTGGTCGAGGGGCACCGCGAGCTGGGGGAGCTGCGCGCCGCTGCGGGTGAAGCCCTTCCACCCGATCGCGGCCTCGCCACGCAGGATGAGGAACAGCGCCGCATCGCAGGCGGGGATGTACTGGGCGATCGCCTTCATCCCGAGCTCGGCGACCCGATCGCGACTCGGGGCGCGGCGGATCGCGCGGGTCGCCTCGTTGAGCGTCGTCGGGACGTGGGTCGCCGACGGCTCGAGCTCGATGCCCCCGGGTGGAGTGGAGGAGACCGCGACCTTGCGGAGCGAGACCCGGGCGAGCCGCTGCTTCTCCGAGTCGGCGAGCGTCGGCACGTAGCTCCGGCGCTCGCGGGCGGCCGCCTCGTCGACGGGATCTGGCTCGGGATCGGGGACGGCGTCCGCGACGAGGTCACCGCTGAGATCGTCGATCTCCTCGATCTCGTCGATCTCCTCGATCTCGTCGATCGGCTCGAGCTGGTGGAGCCGCATCGGCGCGATCGATTCGATCTCCTCCAGCTGGTCGGGGACGAACGGCCGCGACCGGGGCTGGACGGGTGGGTCGGCGACGACGGCCGGCGCCGCCGGCACCTCTTGCTCGCGCTCGATGGCGAGCGAGATCCGCGCCATCGACACCTCCGGCTCGCTCGGCTCGACCGCGACGGGGACGTCGAACGACGGGAACGGCGGGATGGTCTTGCCGCGCGCCCGCAGGAACCGCGTGTCGCGCGTGATGCCGTAGGCGCGCTCGAGGTGGTAGCGCATGCGGAGCTCCGCGGCGATCGACGGCACGAGCGTCGCTGGATCGACGCCCAGCGCGTCGGCGACGATGGCGCGCGCGCGGGGAGGCATCGGCCCGGTCGTCGCGAGCACGATATGGCGCTCGGGGCCGACCCGCGCGAGCGGGACGCACAGGAACTTCTCGGCGACGTCCGGGGACAGGAGCTGCTGCAGCTCGCGATCGACCTTCTCGAAGTGCTTGCCGAGCGCCGCGGGCATCCGGTGCTGTTGCCCCAGCGCCCTGGCGATCGCGTCGAGATCGACGGCGCCGAGCTCGACCAGGTTCGTGCCGATCCGGCCGCCCCACATGACCTGGGCACGCAACGCCTGCTCGAGCTGCTCGATGGAGAGCAGTCCAGCTGCGATCAGGAGCTCGCCGAGCCTCGCCACGTGGACCGCCAGTGTAAATCTCTCGACGGCTCGACCGCACCGAATGGGGGCAACGATCGACAGGCGATCGACCAACGACCGACGTTCGGGCTAGGCGACCGAGACGTCCTTGCATAGGTAAACGTCCTGGATGGCGTTGAGCAGCTCGACGCCCTCGGCGAAAGGACGTTGGAACGCCTTGCGGCCCGCGATCAGCCCCATGCCGCCCGCGCGCTTGTTGATGACGGCGGTGGTGACCGCGTCGTGCAGATCGTTGTCGCCGGCGGCGCCACCGCTGTTGATCAGGCCGACCCGCCCCATGTAGCAGTTCGCGAGCTGGTAGCGGGTGAGGTCGATCGGGTTGTCCGTGGTGAGCTCCGAGTAGACCTTCTTGTGCGTCTTGCCGAACCCCTTGAGCGCGGGGTCGTTGTAGCCGCCGTTGCCCTCGGGGAGCTTCTGCTTGATGATGTCGGCCTGGATCGTCACGCCGAGGTGGTTGGCCTGGCCCTCGAGATCCGCCGAGGTGTTGTGGTCGGCGGTCGCCGTCTTGAACGCGTTGTTGCGGACGTAGCACCACAGGACCGTGAACATGCCGAGCGTGTGAGCCTCGGCGAAGCAGTTCGCGATCTCGTGGAGCTGGCGGCGCGACTCGGGCGCGCCCCAGTACACCGTCGCTCCGATGCCGGCTGCGCCCATGTCGTAGGCCTGGCGGACGGTGCCGAACGTCACCTGGTCGTAGGTGTTCGGATACGACAGCAGCTCGCTGTGGTTGATCTTCACGATGAACGGGATCTTGTGCGCGTAGGTGCGCGCGACGATGCCGAGCACGCCGAACGTCGACGCGACCGCGCTGCAGCCACCCTCGATCGCGAGCTTGACGATGTTGGCGGGATCGAACATCGCCGGGTTCGGCGCGAACGACGCGCCGGCCGAGTGTTCGATGCCCTGATCGACGGGGAGGATCGAGAGGTACCCCGAGCCCGCGAGCCGCCCGTGCGTGAACATCCGGTTGAGCGCGCCGATGACGCGCGGGTTGCGATCCGAGCCGCGGGCGTAGATGTCGTCGACGTAGCTCGGCGACGGCAGCGTGAGCTGGGCCGACGGGATCGTCTTGCTCACGTGCTCGAGGAGCGGCGCCTGGGCGCCGAGGATGTCGCGGATCTTGCGGATGTCCATGCGCGGGTCTTATCACGACCCCAGTCGCGACTTGCACCGACAAGACCGGGTCGATTACAACGCGGTCTTTCCCAAGGAGCCTGTCATGCGCGCATCCCTCGTCGGTCTATCTCTCGTCGTGCTCGCGTCCGCCTGTGGGGACGATGGTGGGAAGACCGGTGGCCCCGACGCCACCGACATCGGGTTCAACAAGCCGACGGTGGCGGTCCACGCCAACGACGAGACGGCCCCCGGCGTGTGGACCGATCTCGGCGTCGCGAAGCTCGACTGCCTGGGCACGCCGACCGCCGACATGGCGACGACGATGGCCGTGACCCTCAACACGGTCGTCCTCGACTTCCAGAGCAAGAAGGTCGTCGACGGCGCCGCGGTCACCGCGTTCGCTGGCATCGACACCGGCAACGCGTTCGGCGCCGCGGTGACGACGACCTCCGAGGGCGTCGTGTCCGTGATGATCCCGGCCGGGCAGAAGCGGATCGGCTTCAAGATGGCGGGTGGCGTGTCGGGCACCGACACCCAGCTCGACACGTTCTTGCTCAACCAGTACCTCATCCCCGACATGGCGATCCAGACCGCGCCCGAGCTGCTCAGCGTCTCGAACGCGACGGCGCAGCTGCTCCCCGCCCTGATCGGCGAGAACCGCACCCCGGGCTCCGGCGTGCTCGCCGGCGCGTTCCGCGACTGCGCCAACAACGAGGTGTCGAACTTCGTCGCCATCGTGTCGTCGACGCAGGGCACCGCGACGGCGATCGCGGGCGCGTCGGCGTACTACTTCTCGTCGACGGCCAAGCCGCTGCCGCAGAAGCACAACGTGATCAACGAGTCGTCCGCGAACGGCCTGTTCATGGCGATCCAGATCCCGGCGACGCCGACGGCGTTCG
>JAPLLF010000842.1 GCA_026387715.1 Pseudomonadota bacterium | reverse complement strand
ACGACGGTGTGCGCGGCGATCGCGCCGTGACCACCGCCGACCTCGTGGATCGCCGCCGCTCCACGCGCGAGCCGCTTGAGCAACCGCAGCGCCTCGGCGGCGGACAGCTTCAGGGCAGGCTCGTCGCCGCGCTCCGCCTGGAGCTGGGCCATCGACGCGCCCGCTGGCGCCTCGAAGATCATCGTGCGCGTCGCGCGATCGAAGGCGAGCGCGCGCTGGACGAACGGGCTCTGCGCCCTGGCGAGCACCCGCGCGTGCTCGAGCGCCGCGTCCGCCTCGTCGCCGACGAGGAAGCGCTCGATGACGACCGATCGATCGAGGACGGTGTCGACGGCGCGCGCGAGGTGCGAGACCGGCGTCGTCCCGAGCGGTGTCTCGAAGGCGTACCGCGGCCTCGCCTCGCCCTCCGCCGCGAGCGCGACGATCGAGTGCGGCTTGCTCTCGCGCTTCGCCCGCACGCCGAGCAGCGGGCGCGCGCCGAGATCGAGCTCCTCGAGCTCGCGCCGGAGATCCGCGAGCGTCGGCGTGCGATCGCGCGGACTCTTGATGAGGAGGCTCGCGAGGATCGGATCCCAGCCGGGCGCGATGCCCGGATCGACCGAGGTCGCGGCGGGCGCTGGCTCGCCGAGGTGCTGCGCGACGAAGTCGGGGCCGAGGAACGGCAGCGTGCCGGTCACCAGCTCGAACAGCGTGATGCCGAGCGCGTAGAGATCGGCGGCGATCGAGATCGGCGCGCCGGTGATCTGCTCGGGCGACATGTACGCGAGCGTGCCGATCAGCCCGCCGGTCTGGGTCTGGCCGAGGTCGACGAGGTGGGCGACGCCGAAGTCGCCGAGCTTCGCGGTGCCCCGCGCGTCGAAGAAGATGTTCGCGGGCTTCACGTCGCGATGGACGACGCCACGATGGTGCGCGGCCTCGAGGCCGCCGATCACGTCCAGCGCCAGCCGCCGGATGACCGCGGGCGCGGGACGCTCGCCCGCGGCGAGCCGCTGCGCGAGCGAGCCCCCGGGGAGGTACTCCATGACGAGGAAGCCGCGCTCGAGCGACACGTCGTAGGTCTCGACGAGCGACGGGTGGCGCAGCGTGGCGGCGAGGCGCGCCTCGCGGACGAAGCGTTCGTAGGCCGCGCCACCCCGGGCGCCCGCCGCGAAGAACATCTTGACCGCGACCTGTCGACCGGCGACCTCGTCGGTGGCGAGGAACACGCGCCCCGAGCCGCCCGCGCCGAGCAGCTTGTCGAGCCGGTAGCGCCCGCCGATGACCTCGCGATCGCGGCTGCCGGCCTTGCGCTCGGTGGTCTCGTCCCGCCACGCGCGCAGGTACGAGTCGAGATCGGCCGGGACCTCGGGGTCGGTCGCGCGCAGCTCGAGCAGCGCGTCGCGCGCGCCGTCCCGCAGGCCCATCGCGGCGAGCGTCGCGATCAGCTGACGCTGCGCCTCGGCACGCTGGGCCGGGGTCTTGCGCGCCTCCTGGAGGAGCCGCGTGGCCTCCGGGTAGGCGCCGCGCCGGGCGAGGATGCGGCCGAGCGCGAGCTGGATCGGGGCGCGCTCGGCGGGCGCGGCGAGATCGAGCGCGCGCTCGAGCAGCTTGCCGGCGTCGCGATCGCGGCCGCTCGCCTCGAGCAGCCGCGCGGCGTCGAGGTCGCGGTGGGCGCGGGTGTAGAGCTCGACGGCACGCGGATCGCCCAGCTGCTCGGCGATCGGCGCCGCGAGCGCGGGCCGGCGCTTCTTGACGAGCATGTCGAGCGCCGCGCGCGCACCGTCGTCGGACGCGCGCATGGTCGTCACCTGCGCCTCGACCAGCGGGAGGTCGTCGAGCTCGAGGGCGCAGCGCAGCACGCGAGGAGCGTCGCCGAGCGCGCGCGCCGCCGCGAGGACGCCGCGGAAGTCCCATAGCTTCTCGTAGAGCTCCGCGGCCTGGACGTACCGGTGGGCGGCCATCGCCGCGTCGGCCGCCTCGGCGATCTTGCCGGCCGCGATCAGCGCCCCGAGCTGGGGGTCCCCGACGTCGGGATCGATGTCGTCGTCGGCGGAATTGATCGTCACGCTGGATCGATGGTACCAGCGACCCCAGGAAAAACGATGCATACGCGCAGCGCTCACCGCTCTCTCCTGGTCATCGGATCCGTCGCGCTCGACGACATCGACGGACCGTTCGGCCTCCACAAGGATCTGCTCGGCGGATCGGCCTCGTTCATCGCGCGGGTCGCGAGCCACTTCACCAAGAACGTCTCGGTGGTCGCGGTGATCGGCGATGACTTCCCCAGGAAGCACGTCGACGAGCTCACCGCGCTCGGCGTCGACACCTCGGGCATCGAGACCAAGCCCGGCGAGACCTTCCACTGGGTGGGCAAGTACGCCGACGATCTCGCGACGCGCGAGACGCTCGACACCCGCCTCGGCGTGTTCGCGACCTTCCAGCCGAAGCTCGGCCAGGCGCACCGCGACGCCGAGATCGTGATGCTCGGCAACATCGATCCGGTGCTCCAGCTCGACGTGCTGAACCAGACGAAGAAGCCGGCGCTCGTCGCGGTCGACACGATGAACCTGTGGATCGACATCAAGCGCCCCGACCTGCTCAAGGTCCTCGAGCGCTCGCACCTCCTGATGGTCAACGACGAGGAGGCCCGCCTCCTCACGAAGCAGCCGAGCCTGCGTCGCGCGGCGAGCGAGATCCTCAAGATGGGCCCGACGTCGGTCATCATCAAGCGCGGCGACGCCGGCGCGATGCTGTTCTACGAGGGTGGCGTATTCGCGGCGCCGGCGCTGCCGCTGTCCGACGTCAAGGACCCGACCGGCGCGGGCGACAGCTTCGCGGGCGGCCTGATGGGGTATCTCGCCTACGCGGGCGACCTGGCGCCGACGACGATCCGCACGGCGATGATGGTCGGCAGCGTGATGGGCAGCTTCGCGGTCGAGCAGTTCTCGGTCGACGGCATCCGCGACCTCTCGCCGGCGCGCATCCAGCAGCGCTTCGAGCACATGAACGAGCTGACGCACTACGAGCGCGTCAAGCTCTAGCTCCTGGCCTTAGCCTTCCGAGTCGTCGAGCGGCGCCTGGTTCGTCGCCCCGGGTTGTTCGAGGTAGAACTCGTCGATCAACTTGTCGTCGTACTCGTCCGCGAAGCGCCCGACGCCCGCGACGAGCGTCATGAACTCCGCCGCGTCGATGCCCTTGAGCGCGCGCCCGGCCTGGAGCACGACCCAGCCATCCGGCTGGACCGCGAACGAGGCCATCCCGCCCATGTGCGCGTTGTGCTCGAGGAGCCGGCGGTAGAACGCGGTCTCCTTGCCCACGGGCATGGCCCGAAACAGCGGCGCGATCGCGACGATCGCCGATCCGGACACGCCGACGATGACGAACGCGGAGCCCCACTGCATGCGCGCGAGGTTCGGCTCGAGCTTCGCGACCTTGTCCGCGAGCCCGGCATCCGCGAGGAGCTGGTCGAGCGACGGCACCGCGGCGGCCGCGGCCGCCATCAGAAGAGCCCGCCGAGCTTGCCGCCGATGCCGCCGGGCAGCTTGTCTGCGACGCCGCTCTTCTGGAGGTATTCGACCGCTTCACCGGAGTGATCCTTGAGGAAGGCGATCACCTTCTCGGCCGTGGCTTTGTCGATACCGACCTTCTCGACCATCTTCGCAACGAAATCTTCCATGGTCGCCATGCTACGACGATCCCCGTGACAGCGGGCAACACGCGGCGATCGATCTGGGCGTGGGGCTGGCACGATCAGTTTCCGGATGCCGCGACGCGCCGCGGCCTCGTGCAGCTCGCGCGCGCGCTGGTGCCGACCGCCACCCCCGCGCTCCGCGACCTCCCCTCCGACGAGGTGCGGGTCGCGGACGCCGCGG
>JAPLLF010000427.1 GCA_026387715.1 Pseudomonadota bacterium | reverse complement strand
AGGCGGTCGCGATCCGCATCGAGCATGTCGATCCCGACGACCCGCGTCGCGATCTCCTGCTGGCGTGCGTTCGCGAGGGGCTGCAGCTCGGTGACGACCGCGCGCACGACCTCGCCGAGGTCGACCGGCTCGCGCCGCAGCACGACGCGGCCGGCCTCGATGCGCGTGACGTCGAACATCTCGTCGACGAGGCGCTTGAGCCGATGGGCGTTGCGCCGCACCGACTGCATCGGTCGCTCGATCATCTTGGGGAGCTCGCCGAACCGCCCCTCCGAGAACAACTCGAGGTAGCCGACGATGCTGGTCAGCGGCGTGCGCAGCTCGTGCGCCGCGATCGAGATGAACTCCGCCTTCGTGTGGCCCTGCCGCTCGAGCTCGGTGTTCTTCACGCGGAGCTGCGCCTCGGACTCGGCGAGGGCGCGCGTTCGCTGCCGCACGATCTGATCGAGGTTCGCGCGGAGCGCGCGGAGCTCGGCGCGCGCGGCCTCGACCTCGCGCGTGCGCTCCTCGAGCACCGGCCCGAGCCGGGCCGCCGCGTCGAACAGCTCGGCCTGCGTCGGGGTCGAGCTGTTCGCGCTCTCGACGCGCTCGATCAGCACCTCGATCGTGCGGCGCGCGGACGCGAGCTCGCCCTCGAGCTCCGCGACGCGTTCGTCGACGGTCTTCGCGCGGGTCACGGCATCCCGATCGCGAGCCCGGTCAGGGTGTGGTTCACGAGCAGCATGCCGGACTGCTCGCCGAAGCTCTGACACCCGAGCGCACCATGGGTCGCGTAGGCGCGCGCGAGCTCGTCGTCGAGCCCACTGGCCGCGGCCTCCCAGTGACGGCCGATGCACGAGAACACGAGCAGCGCCGCCAGGGTCCCTCCGACCGCCGCGACCGCCGCGGCGAGATCCTTGCGCGTCGTTCCGATCAGGTCGCCGGGCTGCATCACCCGGAGCACGTGGCCGACCTCGACGGCGCTCGCGATCTGGATCTGCTCGCCGACGAACGCCATCACCGAGCGAACGTACGGGATCCCGTCGATGATGCGCGCGAACGCGTAGCTCGTCGAGCGCAGCTCCGGGTCGTCGTCGTTCGCGAGCTGCCGCGCGATCTCGCGCAGGCGCGAGAGGGCGGGCTTGCCGTCGAGCTCGTGGATCATCCGGCCCGTCGAGCCGGTCACGACCACGCGAGCGGCGGTGGCGACCATGTGGGACGAGCGCAGCGGATGCATCCGCAGCGCGCTGTCGAGCAGCGCGACGACCGCGGTGTCCTGGAGCGCCGCGCCGTCGACGAACACGTACGGCTTGTGCGGCGTCGCCAGGGTCGAGAGCTCGGCGCTCATGCCGCTCCCGACCATGCGGATCTGGGGAGCCGCGGCAGCCGAGCCGATGCAGAAGACCTCGCCGTGGCCGCTCGTTCCGTCGACGAACGTCACCCCGACGTGTCGCTGCGGCACGAGCAGCTCGAGCGTGGTGCCCAGCTCGGCGGCGGCCGTGGCCATCGCCTCGCGACTCCGCGTGAGGGCCGAGCTCGTCAGGTCGCGCGCGGTGCCGACGCCGACCCGGAGCCAGTCGCCGTACAGGCCGAGCGCGACCACCGCGAGGCCTGGTGCGCGCGCCGGACCGATCAGGCCGATGCTGGTGCCCCCGACGATGCGCGCCGGGGCCAACGCGCGATGCAGCGCGTGGGCAAGTTCTGGAGCATCGAGCTGCCAGTCGGCGAACACGAAGACGATTCGCAGATCCGGTGCGGCCAGCTGCGCGGCGATCGATCGCGCCAGCTCGTGTGGCGAATCTCCGACGGCGACCGCCTGACGGACCAGCTGCTCCACGCCCCTCACATCCCCGACTATACCGCTGAAAAGTTGCCATGGATCCGACGATGCCGCTTCCATAAGGCCATGGACAAGAGTTGCAGCGCTTGTGGGCAGGTGTTCCAGCCCGCCTTCGTCTTCCAGATCGCGGTGACGCCCGATGGGGAGCGCAATCACTTCTGTTCGCTCGAGTGTCGCAAGGAGAAGCTCGGCGGCCGCGGGGCTCGCCGAGCGCGGCCAGCACAACGTGCTGCTGATCGACACCGACGCGCAGGGCAACGTCGGCGTGTCCCTCGGGGTGTCGGGCGAGAAGTCGCTCTATCACGTGCTCGTCGAGGGCGCGGAGCCGACCGAGGTCGCGGTGCCGGTGCGCGGGCACCTCGACGTGATCACGTCCGACGCCACGCTCGCCGCCGCCGAGATCTGGCTGGCGCGGCAGACCGTCGAGACGCGCTCGAAGATCCTGACCAAGCGCCTCAACCTCAAGCAGGTCTCGCGCACGTACGACTACGTGATCATCGACTGCGGGCCGTCGCTCAACCTGCTCAACCAGAACGCGCTGTCGTACGCCGACGAGGTCATCGTGCCGGTCACGTGCGACTACCTCTCGCTCGTCGGCGTGAAGCAGGTGCTCCGCACGCTGGCCGACGTGCAGCGCCACCTCGGGCACGCCGTGCGCGTGTCCGCGGTGCTGCCGACGTTCTACGACGGCCGGACGCGGCTCGCGCGCGAGGTGCTCGAGACCCTGCAGGGGCACTTCAAGAGCAAGTGTCTCGAGCCGATCCGGCTCAACACGCGGCTCGCCGAAGCGCCGAGCCACAAGAAGACGATCTTCGAGTACGCCCCGCAATCGCACGGCGCCGCCGACTACGAGCGCGTCGTCGACTGGGTGCGCGCCAGCACCGCTCCCGACCAGCTCACCCCGTCCACCTCCGCCACCCCACCCCCCCAGCCGCACGTCGCTGCCGCGCACGCTGCATCAGGAGCCCCGTGAAAGAAGACAAGCTGATGGCCCACGACCCGCTGAGCGACGCCGACGCGATCCTCAGCGAGCAGTATTACGGTCGGGTGCCCGCGGAGAGCCCACGCGGTCGCCAGGCGCGGGCGACGGCGGGCCCGAAGCCCGAACGACCGACGCACTACAAGGTGATCTGCATCTCGATGTACACGAAGGACATCGAGGAGCTCGACGCCAAGGTGGCCGAGCTCAAGAAGCGCGGCTGGACCAAGGCGAGCAAGTCGCAGCTGATCCGCATCGCGCTGCAGCACATCGATCTCGACACGCTGGTCACCCCACGCCAGTAGCGCGCGGCCGCGCCCGCACGTTGACGGCGACGCTGACGTTGACGTTGACGTTGACGTTGACGGCGACGGCGACGGCGACGTTTCACGTGGTTGTTGACCTGGGCGGGCAGCGCCCCTGTGCAACCAGGAACATGGGTGACATTTCAGACCAGGCACATCGGTGACACCCAAACCGGGCACATGGGTGACATCTCAGTTGGTTGGAGTTGATGGTTTGATGGGGGTGAAAGACTTG
>JAPLLF010001085.1 GCA_026387715.1 Pseudomonadota bacterium | reverse complement strand
CGGGCCCGAAATACGAGCGGACCCGGCACAACATCGGGTTCCGCGTGGTCGACGAGCTGGCTCGCAAGCACGGCCTGTCGTGGAAGTCCGGCGTCGGGCGGTCGGACGTCACGACCATCGGGCCGATCACGACCGAGCGCGGTCGCGAGCGGGCCGTGCTGCTCAAGCCGATGGAGTTCATGAACCTCTCGGGGTTCGCGACCCAGCGGACCGCGAAGTTCCACGACGTCCCGGTCGACCAGATCCTGGTCGTCCACGACGAGGTGGATCTGCCGTTCGGCACGGTTCGCCTCAAGAACGGCGGCGGCCACGGCGGCCACAACGGGCTGCGCTCGCTCGGCGAGCAGCTCGGCGGCAACGCGTTCGCGCGCGTCCGGATGGGCGTCGGACGGGATCCGAACCTGCCGGTCGGCAAGCAAGGCGACACCGCCGGCTGGGTGCTCGGAGATTTTCCGTCCTCCCAGGCGGCGGCCGTGGACGCCATGATCGCCGCGGCGTGCGAGGACATCGAGACGGTGCTCGCGAAGGGCATCGTGCCCGCGATGAATCAGCACAATAGCCGCGCGCCCCTCGCGTGAGTTGTGCTATTGCACGCGCCCACCTCGCTCGTCGGTCACTCGACTCGACGGGCTTTACACCCACGAGGAACCACTAGATGGCACGCCTGCAGAGTCAACGAGACCAACCGAACACGTCCCGCGAGTACGAGACCACGTACATCCTTCGCCCCAACACGACCAACGAGGGCGTCGCCGAGGTGAACACCCGCATCAAGGGCATCATCGAGGGGATGGGCGGCAAGATCCTCAAGGTCGACAACTGGGGCAAGCGCCGCCTCGCGTACGAAGTCGCGAAGGAGCGCAAGGGGATCTACCTCTACTGGCTCTACCTCGCGCAGCCCGGCGTCGTCGAGGAGACCGAGCGCAACCTGCGCATGCTCGACTCGGTGATCCGCTACCTCACGGTCAAGGTCGACGAGAACGTCGCGACCGAGGCCCGCCCGACCGAGCTCGACGACACGTCGTTCGACAAGGCCGCGCAGACCGCCGCTGACGAGGAGGACATGTTCCTCTCGCGCGGCACGGACGACGCCGCGGCGTCGACCGAAGAAGACTACATGAACGACGACTTCGTCGATCCGGCGGCGTCGAATGCTGACCTCACTGGCGGAGGCAAGGAGTAGCCATGACCACTCGACTCGATCCATCTGAAGAAGGTCTCGATCGCGATGGCGATGATCGCCGCGGCGGCAAGGGCCGTGGCGGCCCGCCGGGCCGGCGCAAGCTGCTGTCCGACGAGATCGTCGCGAAGATCGACTACAAGAACCCGCAGGTCATGCGGTCGTTCATCACCGATCGCGGCAAGATGATCCCGCGCCGCATCAGCGGCGCGAGCGCTCGCCAGCAGCGCGTGATTTCCACCGCGCTTCGCCGGGCCCGCATGCTCGCGTTGCTCCCGTTCTCGGTGACCGGAGATTAATCATGGCGCTCCAACTCATCCTCACGTCTGACGTGGCCAACCTCGGCAAGGCCGGCGAGCTCGTCTCGGTCAAGCCGGGCTATGCCCGTAACTACCTCGTGCCGCGCGGCCTCGCCGTGACGGCCTCGGTGCGCAACAAGACGCGCCTCGAGCACGAGAAGAACCTCATCGAGAAGCGCGTCGCCAAGGATCGCGCGACCGCGACCGAGATCGCGACGCGCATCAACGGCATGACGCTCCAGTTCGAGCGGAACGTCGGCGAAGACGAGAAGCTGTTCGGCTCGGTCACCAACCGTGACATCGCCGAGCAGCTCAAGCGCGCGGGCGTCGACATCGATCACCGCTTGATCGTGCTCGACACCACCATCAAGGCGCTCGGCAAGTACGAGGCGCCCGTGAAGCTCGCGGCCGGCGTCGTCGCGACGCTGAAGTTCTGGGTCGTCGGTAAAGAGAAGTAGTCTCGGCTCGCGACTGGACTACACCTAGTCATGTCGCAAGCCCGGCGGGTCCTTCCGCACAACATCGAGCTCGAGGCGTCGGTCCTCGGAGGCATCATCCTCCGCAACGACATCCTCTCGCAGCTCGATACCCTCGAGGTCGACGACTTCTACGACCATCGACACAAGGTCGTCTTCCAGGCCGTGCGCGCGCTCGAAGCGCAGGCGCGGCCGATCGACACGGTCACGCTCGAGGTCGAGATCGAGAAGGCCGGCAAGCTCGAGGCCATCGGTGGCGTCGGGTTCATCGGCGAGCTCGCGCTGCGCGTGCCGACGGCGGACAACGTCGTCACCTACGCCGAGCTCGTCATGGAGAAGCATCAGGCGCGCAAGCTGATGCTCGCCAGCGGCGAGATCCTCGAGAAGGGCTACGAGGACAACCTCGAGGTCCGCGACTATCTCGACGACGCGGAGGCGAAGATCTTCGCGGTCACCCAGAAGAACAGCAAGACGGGCCCCGAGCCGGTCAAGTCGCTGGTCAAGAAGGTGTTCGCGTCGCTCGACGAGCGGTTCAAGAGCGACGGCGGCATCACCGGCGTCCCGACCGGCTTCACCGACCTCGATCGCACGACGGCCGGGCTGCAGCCGACCGAGCTCATCATCCTGGCGGCTCGTCCCGCGATGGGAAAGACCTCGTTCGCGATGTCGCTCGCGCAGAACGCGGCCACCGTCGAGGGCGGTGGCTGGCCGTGCCTGGTGTTCTCGCTCGAGATGTCGTCGACGCAGCTCGCCGAACGTATGCTGTGCAGCGAGGCGCGCGTCGACTCGTCGGCGCTGCGCCGCGGCCAGCTGCAGCGCCAGGACATGACGAACCTGACGTACGCGGCGGCCACGCTGTCGAAGGCGCCAATCCTGATCGACGACACCCCTGCCCTGTCGTTGCGCGAGCTGCGCGCGCGCGCGCGCCGGTTCCGCAGCGATCCGGTGCTGTTCCCCAAGACCGGCGGTCGCAAGTGCGGCCTGATCCTCGTCGACTACTTGCAGCTGATGCGCGGCTCGCCGCAGGCCGCCAAGGCGTCGCGCGAGCAGGAGATCAGCGAGATCTCGCGTGGCCTCAAGAGCCTCGCGAAGGAGATCGAGTGCCCGGTGCTCGCGCTGTCGCAGCTCAACCGCTCGCTCGAGCAACGCACCGACAAGCGCCCGCAGCTCTCGGATCTTCGTGAGTCCGGCGCGATCGAGCAGGACGCCGACGTGATCATGTTCATCTACCGCGACGTCGTCTACAACAAGGAAGCCGAGAACCCGCACATCGCGGAGGTGATCATCGGCAAGAACCGCCACGGCGCGACGGCGACGATCGAGACGCACTTCGAGGGGCGCTTCACGCGCTTCGAGAACCTGTCGCAGCGGAGTGACGCTCCGTCGTACGAACGCCAGTGATCCGGCCCCTCCTGCTCGCGCTCGCGATCACGGCGGCCTGCCATCGCGATCCAGCACCACCACCCGCGCCGGTCGCCGGCGTCGTGGTGCAGCTCGACTGCGGCGACCGCGCCCAGCCGCTGACCGTCACCGGCGAGCTCGCCCTCGACGACGCGCGCTGCGGCGAACCCTGGGAAGCCTGGCAGCTCCAGACCCCGCGCGGGATCGAGCTCGTGCGTCGGCTGCCCGACCGCACCGCGTGGGTGCGCGCCCGCGACGGTCACGCGATCGTCGAGCTGCGGACGGGTGCGACGGTCGGGACGACGTTCGTCGACGTGACCCGGATCGACGCCGCGCACACGGGCGCCGACGAGCCCCCCTCCACGCGCGAGATCACGATCGCCCGCGGCACCCGGATCGAACACCAGTCGGCCGCGGGGCTCCAGGCGACGTACGGGGGGCGGTCGATCCGGGTTTGCACCTGGCCCACGCGCGCCGGCGCCACGCTCGAGGTGTTCGGTACGCGTGAAGCATCCCCTCCCGGCGAGGAAGTCTTGCTCGCCGACCGGACGAGCTGCACCAACGATGGGGTGATCATCCGGACCAACCGACGGGGCGAGATCCAGCTGCGCGACGCGACGGGCAAGGTCCTCGGCCAGATCACCCGTGTGGTGATCGGCACATAGCCAACCCGACGCAACCCCACGAAGTTTTCGCACTCCATTCAGTTCGTGACACGTGCGTGTTACATCCGGCGCCAATGAACACCCGCGTCCTTCAAGTTGCGAACCTCGGTCTGGCTCTGTTCCTCGGTGCGTGCGGCGACGACCCTGCCACGGTCACCTGCGGCACCAACACGACGCTCGTCGATGGCGCCTGCATCGCCAACGACGGCCCGACCTGCGGCGCCAACACCACGCTCACCAACGGCATGTGCATCGCCACCACCCCGACGACGTGTGGCCCGGGCACCGTGCTCGCCGGTGATCACTGCGTGGTCGATCAGACCGCGCCGTCGCCGGTGACCGGCCTGACCGCGGCCGTCAGCGGCACCAACGTCAACCTGACGTGGACCGCCGGCGCCGGCTCGACCGGCTCGCTCGTCGTCCGGCTCGACGCCGGCGAGACCGACGATCCCGCGTACGGCAAGACGTACGCGGTCGGCGACACCCTGGCCAACGGCGGCAAGGTCATCGCGGTCGGCGCGGCGACGACGTTCGCCGATGCGTTCACCGTCCCGGGTCGCTACAGCTACCGCGTCTACTCGATCAACGCGACGGGCAACTACGGCACGGGCCGCGAGGCCGCGACGATCACCACGATCCCGACGCAGGCTGCGACGCTCGCGCTCGCGCTCACCGCCGGCACGGCCACCGTGTCCACGCAGCCCGCGAACCTCGCGGTCGCGGCCGCCAACCTGGTGTTCACGACCGACCATGCGAACGTCGACGTGACGATCACCAACAACACCGCCGGCCCGCTCTACAGCCCGCGCATCGTCGTCAAGTCGCTGTCGGTCGGCACGCTCGCCGGGGCTTCGACCAACGCCGCCGGCGACGACTACGTGCTAGCGACCATCGGCGCGCTGCTGCCGGGGGCGTCGCGGACGGTCTCGATCCAGATCGACGGCGTGCTCGTCACCGACACGATCAACGCGAGCATCGAGCTCGAGGAGTCGGGGCTCGCGAGCTTCGGCTCCAACGTGGGCGCCTCCAAGGGCGGCGGCAGCGTCAGCGTGCGCCTGCCGACCGTGCGCGGCAACAACAACGACGACACCGTCCTCACCGACTCGGCGTTCGCGCCCTCGGGCCGGTACCTGTACGGGATCACCAAGTGGACGACCGGCGTGTCGCGGATCGACACCGCGACCGGCGACGCGACCACGATCGCCGCGTTCGAGAGCCCGGCGGCGGCGGGCATGTGCATGCGGGTCGGCGCCGACAACGTGGCGACGATCGCGTTCGGCCTCGGCTCGCACCGGCAGGGCAGCAGCGGCACCGGCCTCGGCGTCGCGCGCATCGACCTGACGGCGATGACCGTGCTCCAGACCGCCTCGCTCGACTACCCCACGACCGCGCGCTCCCAGAGCTGTGCGTTCAGCGCGGACGGTAGCCGCGTCGCGTTGTCGGCTGGATCCGACGTCTACCTGTTCGACGTGACCACGATGACGTTCGTCGATACCGTCCCGGCGACCGCCGCGGACATCGACCCGGTCGACAGCGGCCTCGGTAACCTCCACCAGCTGGCGTTCGACGCGGCGGGGACCTCGATCTACGCCATCGACAAGAACTCGACGATCGTCAAGATCGACCCGGCGTTCGCCGTGACCAATCACCACACGGTCGCGTCGAGCACCCCGGTCTGGAGCCTCCAGTTCGTGGGGACCAAGCTATGGTGGGCCGCGTCGAACGGCGTGTTCTCGTTCGACGGCACGACCGAGGTGAAGGTCCCGGTGGTGACGTCCGCCCACAACATCCTGTCGATCAGTGGCACGACGGCCAAGATCACCACCAACAATGGGGTGTTCGAGACCATCGACCTGACGACCGGCGCGGCGAGCGAGATCAGCACGATCGACAACACGAGCCGCATGGGCCACCGCGGCGCCGTCATGCCGTGACCGCTTCACCTTCGTGACCTTCACGGCCTTCACGCCTCGGTAATCCGGGCCAGGTTCGCGAAACTTCCGCGGTGTTTGGCTAGAATACGGCCGTGCCGAACCCGACCCCTGGGACCATCCTTGGCGCGTATCGCGTCGAGGGGACGATCGGGTCCGGCTCGATGGGCGAGGTCTTCAAGGGCATCGACACCGGGCTCAACCGCCGGGTGGCGATCAAGATCCTCTCGGAGAAGCACCGCGACAGCCCCGAGCTGCGCGCCCGCTTCGTCCGCGAGGGCCGCGCGGTCGCCGCGATCAGCCACCCCAACGTGGTGGCCGTGTTCGCGACCGGCCAGTTCGACGAGCGCCCGTACATCGCGATGGAGTTCCTCGACGGGACCGACCTCGGCTCGATGGTCGAGAAGGGCGGCCCGCTCGACGCGCTCACCGCGGCCCACGTGCTGCTCGACTCGGCGCAGGGCTTGAACGCCGCCGCCAAGGCGGGCCTCATCCACCGCGACGTCAAGCCGTCGAACCTGGTGCGGCTGACCGACGGCAAGGTCAAGGTCACCGACTTCGGCCTCGCCAAGCCGGTCGATCCGGGCAGCGAGCCGTCGCTGACCGCGATGGGCGTCGTCGTCGGCACGCCGGACTACATCGCGCCCGAGCAGGCGCGCGGCGAGACCATCGACGAGCGCGTCGACATCTACGCGCTCGGCGGCACGCTGTACTTCCTGCTCACCGGCATCCCGCCGTTCCGCACCGGCAAGCCCGCCGAGGACAAGTACCTCAAGGTGGTCGCGCGCCACCTGCGCAACCCGCCACCCGACGCGATGCAGACCAACCCGCGCACCGACCGCGAGCTCGCCGCGCTCGCGATCGAGATGATGGCGAAGAAGCCGGATCAGCGCCCGACCTACGACGAGCTCGTCGAGCGGACGTCGAACATCGTCGCGCGCCTCGATCCCGACGCGGTGCCCAAGATGCTGGCCTCGCGCGAGCGCTCGCGCCCGATCCCGATCGCCGAGATCGCCCGGCAGGCCGCCCGTGCGCAGTCGCTCGCCGACCAGGACCACGGCTCGCCGACGGTGAGCGACGGTGACCTCCAGGCGGCGGTGGATCGTGCGGAGCGTGCCGATCGCGCGCAGGCGTCGCGGTTTCCCGGCTGGCTCGTCGTGTTCACGATCCTGTGCGTCGGCCTGTTCGGCACCGGCCTGGCGTTCTACCTCCGCGCACCGAAGGTCGCCCCCGTGGTCGCACCCGCCAAGCCTTCGGTCGACGCCGGCGTGGTAGCCCCCGCCTCCTCGCCCGACGCCAGGCCGGTCGACGCGACGATCCCCAAGAACATGTTGCTCGTCCGGAAACCGGACGGCACGCCCCGGTTCTACGTCGACGCGCAGCCGACCCAGGTGGGGACCTTCCGGGAGACGTTCGCCAAGCACGAGCAGGTCGGCAAGCCCGAGGATCCCGTCGTCGGGGTCACCTACAACGTCGCCCGATCGTACGTGAAGACCAAGGGCGGCCGGCTGCTGACGAGCGACGAGTGGACCGCCGCGTCCGTGACGCCCGGCTTCGTCGTCGTGGACGGCATCTTCGAGTGGGTCGACTCACCCGACGAGAAGAAGCGCCAGGTCCGGCAGCACGGCAAGACGCTCGTCCGCCCCGACAAGGAGCAGCCGGACGTCACGTTCCGCATGGCCCGCGATCCCTGAAACCTGGGCGAGCCTATATAGTCGGGGCTCATGAGCAGTGACGTCGACCGCCTCGTCGAGATCATCACGCAGAAGGTTCAGGAGCGGCTGGGTGGTCAGCCCAGCGCCAGGCTCGCGCTCGCGCCGCGCGATCGCGGCGACTGCACCGACGACTCGGCACCAGGCGAGGACTGTACGAGCTGCGGCTCGTGCGTCGTCCGCCGGCCGTGGTCGGTGCGTGCGATGGAGGGCGCCGGCGCGATGCGCATCGGCGCCCCGCTCGGCGTCGGGCCCGTCCCCGGCGAGCTGGCCAAGCTCATCGACCACACCCTGCTCAAGCCCGAGGCGACCCGCGACGAGGTCGTCAAGCTGTGCGAGGAGGCGCGCAAGCACCGCTTCGCCTCGGTGTGCGTGAACACCACGTGGGTCCCGCTGTGCAAGTCGCTGCTCGCCGGCACCGACGTCATGGTGTGCGCGGTCGTCGGCTTCCCGCTCGGGGCGATGGCCCCGACGTCGAAGGCGTACGAGGCGCGCGAGGCGATGCGCCAGGGCGCCAAGGAGATCGACATGGTCATCAACATCGGCGCGCTCAAGTCGCGCGACTACGAGACCGTGTTCGAGGACATCTGCCGCGTCGTGAAGGCCGCGGCGCCGGCCGGCGTGAAGGTCATCCTCGAGACCAGCGCGCTCGATCTCGAGCAGAAGACCATCGCCTGTGCGCTGTCCAAGCTCGCGGGCGCCGCGTTCGTCAAGACGTCGACCGGCTTCGGCAAGGGCGGCGCCACGGTCGAGGACATCGAGCTGATGCGCCGCCTCGTCGGGCCCGACATCGGCGTCAAGGCGTCCGGTGGCGTCCGCACCGTCGAGGACGTCCTCAAGATGGCCGCCGCCGGGGCGAACCGCATCGGCGCGTCGGCGTCGGTCGCGATCGTGTCCGGCACCGCCACGGCGGACCCCAAGGCCAAGGGCTACTGATGCTCCCGGTCACGCTGATCAAGAAGAAGCGCGACGGCCACGCGCTCGACGACGCCGAGCTCCGCGGGTTCATCGCCGGGGTCACCGACGGCAGCATCGCCGACTACCAGATCGCCGCGATGTTGATGGCGATCTTCTGGCGCGGGCTCGACGGGCGCGAGCTCGCGACGTGGGCCGACGCGATGACCCGCTCGGGGGACGTGATCGACCTGTCGTCGATCAAGCGCGCGAAGATCGACAAGCACTCGACCGGTGGCGTCGGCGACAAGATCTCGATCCCGCTCGCCCCCGCGGTCGCCGCGTGCGGCGTCGCGGTGCCGATGGTGTCCGGTCGCGGGCTCGGGCACACCGGCGGCACCCTCGACAAGCTCGAGTCGATCCCGGGCTTCAAGGTCGACCTGCCCGTCGACCGCTTCGCCAAGCTCGTCGACGAGCTCGGCGTCTGTCTGATCGGCCAGACGGCGCGCATCGCTCCCGCGGACAAGAAGCTCTACGCCCTCCGCGACGTCACGGGCACCGTCGAGTGCCTCCCGCTGATCGCCTCCTCGATCATGTCCAAGAAGCTCGCCGAGGGCATCGATGGCCTCGTGATCGACTGCAAGGTCGGCACCGGCGCGTTCATGAAGACGATCGAGAACGCGCGCGCGCTGTGCGCGCTGATGAAGACGATCGGCGAGAACAACGGCAAGCGCATCACCTGCGTGTTGACCGACATGGACGCGCCGATCGGCCGCACGATCGGCAACTCGCTCGAGATCCGCGAGTCGATCGAGGTCCTCCGCGGCGGCGGCCCGGTCGACACCCGCGAGCTGACCCACGTGCTCGGCGGCGAGATGCTCGTGCTCGGCGGCGTGGCGAAGGACCTCGCGGAGGGTCGCGCGAAGATCGAGCGCGCGCTCGGCGACGGCTCGGCGCTCGAGGTGTTCCGCAAGGTGGTCGAGGCTCAGGGGGGAGATCCGCGCGTGTGCGACTCGCCCGGCAGCGTGCTGCCGAAGCCGAAGCACCGCGAGGAGATCATCCTCGGCGAGGGCAAGATCGTCGCGATCGACAGCGAGGCGCTCGGCGTCGCCTCGCTCCTGCTCGGCGCGGGGCGCCGCGCCAAGGAGGACGCGATCGACCCGTCAGCCGGGCTCGTGGTCGACGGCTACCTCGGCGAGGTCATCGAGCGCGGCGCCGCGCCGTCGGTGATGGTCCAGCACTCGCGCGATCCGGGCGACGCCCGGGTGATCGAGGCGCGCGCGATGATCCAGCGCGCGTTCACGCTCGCCCCGGCCGATGCACCGTTCACGGCGCGCCCGTCGCGCATCCTGGAAGTGATTCGATGACCGATCTGTTCGACCGCATCCAAGCCACCGTCGCGGCGATCCGCGCCAAGTCCCCCGTCGTGCCGCAGATCGCGATGATCCTGGGCTCGGGGCTCGGCGGCTACGCCGAGCGGCTCGAGCACGCGACGGCGATCCCGTACAGCGAGCTGCCGGGCTTCCCGCAGTCGGGCGTGCACGGGCACGCCGGGCGCCTCGTGATCGGCGAGCGCGCGGGCGTCCGGGTCGTCGCGATGCAGGGGCGCGTGCACATGTACGAGGGCCACTCCGCCGCCGCGGTGGCGTTCCACGCGCGCGTGCTCGTCGCGCTCGGCGCGAAGGTCCTGCTCGTCACCAACGCGGCCGGCGGGCTCAACCCGACGTGGAAGCCCGGTACCTTGATGCTGATCCGCGATCACATCGACCTGCTCCGCGATCACGCGTTGCGTGGCCCGAACGACGACCGGCTCGGCCCGCGGTTCCCCGACATGACGACGGCGTACGCGCCCGCGCTGCGCGCGATCGTCAAGGCCGCCGCGGCCGACGCGCGGATCGCCCTCGAGGAGGGCGTCTACGTCGCGATGCCCGGCCCGTGCTACGAGACGCCCGCGGAGGTCCGCATGCTGCAGACGCTCGGCGCCGATGCGACCGGCATGTCGACGGTGCCCGAGACCGTCGTCGCGCGCCACATGGGCGCGCGCGTCGTCGGCATCTCCTGCATCACGAACCAGGCGGCCGGCATCACCGGCGAGCCGCTGTCGCACGACGAGGTGACCGAGACCGCGACGCGCGTGCGCTCGACGTTCGAGGCGCTGCTCGACGCGACGCTCGCCGCGCTGCTCGCGCAGGGCGCGTTCGCGTGAGCTCGACCGGCTCGGGCCCGGCCGCGATCCCGTGGGCGGAGCTCGAGGCCGCGGCGCTCGCCGTGCGCGATCGCGCCTACGCGCCGTACTCGAAGTTCCACGTCGGCGCGGCGGTGCTCGTCGACGGGACGATCTACACGGGCGCCAACGTGGAGAACGCGTCGTACCCGCTGTGCGTGTGCGCCGAGCGGTGCGCGATCGGCGTGGCGGTCGCCGCCGGGGGCACCCGGCTCGCGGCCGTCGCCGTGTGCACCGACGCGTCGCCGCCGTCGTCGCCGTGCGGCGCGTGCCGCCAGGTGCTGGTGGAGTTCGCCATCGATCCGGCCACGGTCGAGGTCGTCGCGATCAACCCCGCGGGCGAGCGTCGCCGGTGGACGCTCGCGCAGCTGTTGCCCGACAGCTTCTCGGGCAGGGAGCTCCCGACGTGAGCGAGGTGATCTTTCGCGCCGGTGCCGATGGCGCGATCCTGACGCTCGGGCCCCATCACCGCGTCGTCGCGGGCGACGTCGCCGCGATCGACGGGGTGATCGTGCACGTGGGCGGCAACTACGCGCCGCGCACGAACGACTACCAGATCGTCGACTGCGGCGACTGCGTCGTCATGCCGGGGCTCGTGCAAGCGCACGTGCACACGTGCCAGACGCTCGCGCGCGGCCGCGCCGACGACCTCGAGCTGCTCGACTGGCTGCGCACGGTGATCTGGCCGTACGAGGCGTCGCTCGACGCGGCGGCCATGACCGCGAGCGTCGAGCTCGCCTGCGCGGAGCTGCTGCTCGGGGGCACCACCGCGATCCTCGACATGGGCACCGTGCACCACACCGACCAGATCTTCGCCGCGGCGGAGCGGAGCGGCATCCGGGCGACGATCGGCAAGGCGATGATGGACCTGCCCGATCCGCAGAGCCCCGCGGGGCTCCGGGAGACAACCGCCGCCTCGCTCGCTGAGAGCGCCCGGCTGCTCGAGCGGTGGCATGGCGCGGCCGACGGTCGCCTGCGGTACGCGTACGCGCCGCGGTTCGCGCCGTCGTGCACCGACGAGCTGCTCCGCGAGGTCGGCGTGCAGGCGACGGCGCGCGGCGTCGGGATCCACACGCACGCGAGCGAGAACCTCGGCGAGATCGCGCTCGTGCGCGCGCGCTCTGCTCGCCCAGCGCGGCGCGCACGTGTGTCACTGCCCGTCGTCGAACTTGAAGCTCGCGTCCGGCATCGCGCAGCTCCCCGAGCTGATCGCGGCCGGCGTGTCGGTCGCGCTCGGCGCCGACGGGGCCGCGTGCGGCAACAACCTCGATGGCTTCCTCGAGATGCGGCTCGCGGGCCTGCTCCACAAGCCACGCTCGGGCCCGCGCACCCTGCCCGCGCCCGAGGTCGTCCGGATCGCGACCCAGAACGGCGCCAACGCGCTGGGGCTCGGGGCGGTCATCGGCTCCCTGCAGGTCGGCAAGCGCGCCGACGTGATCGCCGTCGACGTGCGCACGCTCCACACGATCCCGACCGCGAACCCGTGGTCGGCGATCGCCTACGCCGCGCAGAGCCGCGACGTCCGCCACGTGGCCGTCGACGGCAAGCTCGTCGTGCGCGACGGCAAGCTGCTCACGCTCGACGTCGACCGCGTGCGGCGCGAGGCGCGCGCGGCCGCGACCCGCCTGTTCTCGTAGATTCGAATCTTCGCAAACGTAAGCGCAATCGCAAACGTAGACGGCTGTTCTCCGGATCGGCGCGGGCTTCGGTCGTCGGCAACGATGCCCCGCGGATGATCTGCCGTTTACGTTTCCGTTTGCGTCGACGTTTGCGAGCGGATCCGATCACGCCGATGGCGTCGCCGGGCAATCGGAGTATCCTCCCGGTACGTGGCTGTACGAGGCCCCAGACTTCGAAGCCGCGAAGTTCCTCGCCCGCCAGGCGCTCGAGGAGATGCAGCACGTCGACAACTTCCTCCGCATCATGGCGATGCTCGGCTGCCAGCCCAAGCCGGCCCACGCGGCGGTCCGGTTCCTCGCGACCGGCATGATGGGCGGCTCGTGGGCCGAGCACGTCGCGCTCGAGATGGCGCAAGGTGAAGGCTTCGTGCTGCAGGCGTTCTACGCGGTGATCGACACGCTCGATCACAAGCCGTCCATCGACATCCTGCGCCGGGCGGTGAAGCAGGAGGAGCGGCACGTCGAGTTCGGCGAGACGCAGACCATGAAGGCGATCGAGGGCAAGGCGTGGCTGCGGCGCCGCCTGCTCGGCCTCTCGCTCGTGTCGATGTGGGGGGTGAGCCGGATCGCGGGCTTCATGAAGACGCGCCTGCCCGCCGATCACGTCGTCCTCGGGCACCTCCCCGCCTTCCTCGCGCACGCCAACCGCTGCGCCGAGATGCGGCTCATTCGCATCGGCGTCCTCGACCGACCGCTCGCCGAGATCGGACGTGCGAAGCGCGCGCTGCTCGTCGCCGAAGCGTACGGCGGCAAGGCCCTCGGCGGCCTCGGCTCGATCTTGATGGTGCCGTTCCGGCTCCTCCCGTTCTGGCCGAAGAAGAAGCGGCTGACCGACACGTACCTCGCCGACGCGCACGTCGCGGCGTTTCGCCAGCTGCCTGCCGGTGAGCCCGACGCGCAGCCGCAAGAGCCCTGACCAGGGCTGCCTAGGAGCCTGTATGACATAGGCCTCGGTGTAGAACCCGGGGCCTCGCGCGCTGCGCGAGAGGTGGGCAGTGGGTCCGGCGCTTGGCGATGACACGGTGGGCGCGTACTTGAGGCCCAGGGGCGCTCGGAGCTGTGGTG
>JAPLLF010000978.1 GCA_026387715.1 Pseudomonadota bacterium | reverse complement strand
GCGGGGCCGACGCAGCGCGAGCGACCTCCGCGCGCGTGCACCAGCATGGGTACGCGAGTCCCGCCGACCGCAACCGCTCGAGGAGCGCCCACGCGTCCGCGGAGGGCTGCCAGCCCGCGCGCGCCTCGGCGACACGCGCGTGCTCCGCCGCCAGCTCGTCGGTGCTCGGCGCGCCCTCGAGGTTGAGCGGCGGGCTCGGGCGCCGCCACAGGTGCATCCCGTCGATCTCGAGGATCGCGGCGGGCGGTGCCCTCGGGCGTCGCGGGGCCGCGCGGGGCGTGCCCTTCGGGCGTGGCGTTCGCGTCACGCGCTCACCGCCCCGGCGTCGAGGATCCGCCGCGCCGCGCGCTGGATCCGGCCGAGCGAGCGCGCGATCAGCGCGCCCGAGCCGCCGCGCCACGCGATGTAGCTCGGCGCCTTCGACGGCAACCCGAGCGCGCGCACGACGACGTAGGACGTCGCGTCGGCCTCGGTCTCGACCTCGGCGACCGACCGCGGGCGCGCCTCGTCGCCCTGATGCAGCAGCTCGTGCGCGAGCTCGTGCGACAGCACGGCCACCTGCTCGCGCTGCGGCAGGCCCGGGCGGATCCGGATCTCGCCGCCGACCGAGCAGCCGAGCGCGCCGTCGCTGGTGAGCAGCGGCACGACGCGGATGCCGAGCACGGCCGCGGCGCGCTCGAGCACCGCGACCTGGCGGGTGCGCCCGCGGAGGATCAGATCGGGGACCACGAGCTTGCGCCCGTGCGTTTGTCGAACATCGAAGACCTCGACGGTGAAGAACGGAAACCCACGCCCGCGGCTCGGCGCGATGATGTGGATCGGCGACGCGCCGGCGCGCACCTTGCGGCCGAGCGCCTCCCACACCCGGCGACCGGCGACGCGGGTCGCCCGCGGCGACGCGAGCTGGATCAGCCACTGGTTGCACACCGAGTAGCGCCAGAACTGCGCGGACGTGTCGAGCGCGCGGCGAAACCCGGCGTCCTGCTGCAGGCGATCGACCTCGGCGCCGAGCGCGCCGAGCTCCGCGCGGAAGTCGGCCAGGATCACCGACGGCGACGATGACGCGGGCTTCGTCGAGAGGGCGAGCATGACGCCAGCGTCGGGCACGACCACCTCGCGCTGCGCAGCGGTCATCGCGCACCCCGACGCGACCGCCCGGTCGGGGGCTCGCCGTCGACCTGCCGGATCGCCTGCCAGATATCGGGCAGCAGGTGCGCGGTCGTCGTCGCGGACGCCTCCAGGCACACCCCACCACGCTCGCGCGCGCGGCCGAGGTCGAGCGGGTCGACCGGATCGGTGCGGACGTTGACCACCACGTCGAGCGTGCCGGCGACCAGCGCGTCGACCTCGGCGAGCGCCCAGTGGATCGCGTCCCAGATGTCGCGGTGCGGGTTGCCGAACACGCCGCCGCCGATCAGCGTGAGCACCACGGTCGAGTTGCCGAGCGCGACGGCGCCGAGCAGCGTGCCGAGGTACGCGCCGCGCAAGAGCTGTCGCCGGATGCGCGCCAGCGCGGGCGAGTCGGCGTCGCGGCTGTAGCCGCCGAGCGCGACCGTCGACGTGAACACCTGCGCGATTCGGTGCGCGCCGGCGGGCACCGCGCCGCCCCAGTTGGCGCCGAGCACCACCTCGACATCGTCGTGCACCCCGACGCGGAGGTGTTCGAACCGCTCGTCGAGCGCGCTCGCGAACGCCCTGGGATCCCGGATGTCCGCGGCGGTCAGGTAGCCGTGCTGCACGGTCGCCACCTCGGGCGCGGTCACGTCGGCGAGCAGATCGAGGCACGCGCGGTCGCGCTGCACGAACCGCTCGTCGCCGTCACGCGGCGCCTGGTAGTGGCGCAGGAACGTCCCCGGGAACGCCGACACCGACGCGCGCGGCCCCTGCGTCGCGTCGTGCGGGTAGTCGCGCACCGACACGACGTGCGCGGCGGGCGCCTCGAGGCAGTTGAACTGCGACGCGACCTGGAACAGCGTCCCCGCGGGCGCCGTGGCCTGGAGGCTGCCGATGTCGTTCGCCGCGCCCGTGCCGCGCAGGATCGACAGGCGCACGCGCCCCGGCGCCGCGCCGGCTGCCGCGCGTGCCCGCGTCTTCAGCGTCGCGAGGGTCGGCACCTCGAAGCGCCCCGCGTGATAACTGCCGCTCGCGAGCGTGAGGGTCGCGGTCCCGTCCGCCGCGAACACGAAGCTGGCCGACGGCGCGGCGCTGACCTCCCGCTCGATCTTCGCCAGCAGGTCGACGACCTGGTCACGGCTACGACCGGGCGTGGTCGTCGCGTGGCTGCCGACCGGTGTCCACGCGATGCTCCCGAGCGCCGCGGTCGGCTTCGTCGCGGTCGGCTTCGCCACGGTCGGCTTCGCCGTGGTCTTCGTCGCCGTTGCCTTCGCCGGGACGCCGATCGCCGCCGTGCGCCGCTGATCGCGCACGCGCGCGTCGAACGCACGGACGAACGGCCCCTGCTCCACTCCGTCCGGGAAGCCCTTGCACCGCGTGTTCTGGACGACCTGGATCGCGTCGACGAGCGGCATCCCGCGCCGCACGAGCAAGCAGATCGCGATCGTGCCGGTGCGACCGATGCCGCCGAGGCAGTGCACGACGACCCGACCGCCATCTGCGAGCCGCGCCTCGATCACGTCGAGCAGCGCGTCCACTGCGACGGGGTCGCGCGGCGCCGACTGGTCGCGGATCGGAAACCGGATGACCTCGATGCCGTGCGCCTTCGCGACCGACACGAGCGCCCCGATGCCCTTGGAGGCGAGCTCGGCGTCCTCCATCAGCGAGACGAGCACGCTCACGCGCTGGGTGGCCATCGCCTGCAGGTCGGTCGCGAGGTCGCGCTCCCAGCGGAAGCCGCCCTGCAGCGACCGATCGTGCTTGCCCGGGGCGAACGTCAGGCCGACCCGATCGTCCGCGCGCGCCGGCAGCCAGTTCACCTGGATGGGATGCGACGCCGACGTCCGCACCTCACGCTCGGAGCGCGGCGCCGCCACGACCCGCGGCAACGTGGCGCTGGGGCGCGCGGTCGGCTGGGCGGGCTCGTCGGTCGTGAGCGGCAGCAGCGCCGCCCAGACGTCGTGGTACGCGTGCGCGCGCTTCGACCCGAGCTCGCGGGCGACCATGCTCTTGAAGTTCGCGTAGTCGAGTTCCTCGACGACGCGGACGAGCGCCGCACCGAGCGCGGCCCGATCGACCTCCGCACGGTACGGATAATCGGTGCCCGCACCGTCGATCGTCGCGCCGAGCTCCGGCAGGTAGCGCGCCCGTAGCCGATCCAGATCGGCGCGCGCCCGGGCCCTTACCGTCAACGTGGCGTGCCCCGGCTTCTGGACGACGCTGAAGAACCCCGTGTTGGTGAACATCCACATCCTGCACCTCGCTCCTTCTGTTGGTGTTCACCGTACACGAACAATCTGACAATGGATGGGGGAAGCAGCCGCTCCATCCCGCGACCGCGTCGCACCGTGCGGCGGTTCGGGGCGATCGCCGCGAGGCCATGCGAAACGTCCAGCGCCCGCGCCCGCGGAATCAGCCCGTGGTCAACCCTCGGCAAGCGGCGGTTCGTGGCCGCGCCCCACGCGATCGGCGCGTGCCCGCGCTATCGTGCCGACGTGGTTGGGGTTGGGGATGTCCACCCGCGGCAAGCGCCGCGCACGCGCGTGAGCCGCGCCGAGGTCGCCGTGTGGGAGGCGCTGCGTCGGGGCCTGCCGAGCGGCTGGCGCGCGTGGCACTCGCTGCGGCTCCGCGTCGGCAACCACTGGGAGGGCGAAGGCGACTTCGTGATCGCCGCGCCCGATCGTGGGCTGCTCGTCCTCGAGGTCAAGGGGGGCGCAATGGAGCTGCGCGACGGTCGCTGGTTCCAGAACGGCCGCGAGCTCGACCGCGCGCCGCGCCAGCAGGCGCTCGACTTCGTCAAGAAGCTCGTCGGCGCGCTGCGCGATCGCGGGATCGAGACGCCCGCGTACGGCGTCGCGTGCGCGTTCCCCGACGTCGACTTCTCCGACGATCTCGGCCCGCGCGCCGGCGATCTCGCCGACCTCGTCGTCGGCCCGCGCCAGCTCCAGTGGATCGAGCAGGCGCTGCCGGCGTTGCTCGCGCGCGCGGTCCCCGATCATCCGCCACACCGCGCAACAAGCGGTGGCTCGCCGAGCTCCACGAGCTGTGGGGCGCGACCTGGGTCCCGACGCTGTCGCTCGCCGACGAGGCGCTCGACAGCGACGCCCGCGTCGTCGCCCTGATCGACGAGCAGCTCGCCCTGCTCGCCGCCGCCGAGGACAACCCGCGCGCGATCGTCACCGGCGGCGCCGGCACCGGCAAGACCATGCTCGCCCGCGCGCAGTGCACTCGCGCCGCGGCGCGCGTCCCGCGCGTGCTCTACCTGTGCTTCACCGACGCCCTCGGCGTCGCCGTCGAGCGCGGGTTCGCGCCCGCACGGGCCGCCGGCGCCGCGGTGCACGCGATGCCGATCCGCCGGTTCGCCGGCGCGCTGCTCGCCGCGAGCGGCGCCCCGCTCCCCACAGACCCGAGCTTCTGGGAGACCGCGTCGCTTGCCGCCGCGTGCGACGCCCTGCCCCCGGTCGACGCCCGCCCCGATCTCGTCGTCGTCGACGAGGCCCAGGACCTCGACCAGGGCGACTGGGATCTCGTCGGCGAGCTCGCCGGCCCGCGCGCGTTGTGGATCCTCGGCGACGAGCGCCAGGCGTTCTGGCGACGGCCCGCGATCCCCGAAGCGCTGACGCTCGGCGCGGTGCGGCTCAAGCTCGGCACGCAGCTACGCAACCCGCCGGCGATCGCCGCGCTCGCTGCGCGCTACCACGACGCCAACAGCCCACTCGTGGCCGACGGCGCGCCTGACGTCGTGCGCATCGTCGAGGCGACGCTCGGCAGCGAGCTCGATCGCCTCGCCGCCGTCGTCGTCGAACTCCTGCGCGAGGGTGCCAGGCCCGCGGACATCGCGATCCTCTCGCTCGCCGGCCAGGCCGCGAGCCAGCTCCTACGCCGCGACACGCTCGGCAGTCAGCGCCTGCGGCGCGCCGATCACGCCGACGCCGCGGGCCACCTGATCGCCGACACCTTCCTGCGGTTCAAGGGCCTCGAGCGCCCGTTCGTGATCCTCGTCGAGCTCGCCGCGGGTCACGCGAGCCAGTACGACCGCCGCATGCACATCGCGATCACGCGCGCGACCTCGCGACTCGTCGTGATCGCGACGTCGCAGGACGTCGCCGCGGATCCGCGGCTGGCGCGATCCGAAACCGTCGACTCAGACAGACCTTGAAGCGTGGATACGAAGCACTGACATGGGAAGGGGTACGTGATGAAGAACAATTTCGAGCCACCTGATGCACTCGTCGAGTCGATCCTGAACGGACGCTGCATCGCGTTCGTCGGTGCGGGCTTCGCCGCCGCGGTGACACCGAGCTGGGAGAAGCTGCTGAGGAGCCTCTCTGCGAGACTCCAGGTCGAGTTCACGCCACCGGAGCCAGGCAACGCCCTCCACTACGAGGCGGCCGGCCAGCGGTTGCGCGACCTTGCGGGGGCGAACTGGGAGCCATTCGTGCAGCAGGTGCTCCAAGAGCAACTCGAGGGCACGTCGCCCGAGACACGTGCCGCCCTGAGCCGCCGGCGCGAGCTGCTGCTGAGCATCCCGTTCAAGGCGATCCTGACGACGAACTTCGATCCATCGCTGCAGACCTCGGCGCCTGCGCTCGGCCCCGACCTCTACAGCGAGGTGCTTCGCGAGGAGCGGGGACGGTGGTGGAACGCGCCGCCCAGCCCGAATCACGACCAGTCGCAGACGCCGATCATCAAGCTTCACGGCGACGCGAACGGCCTCGACCAGATCCACCCGCTCGTGCTCGGTCGCGCGGACTACCGAAGGCTCGTCTACGGCGACCGCAACTACGCCAACTTCGTTCGCTCCGCGTTCGCCGAGTACACCGTGCTGTTCCTCGGCGTCTCGTTCACCGACGCGTACCTCAACGAGCTCCGCTCCGAGGCCCTCCAGCTCGTCTACTCACGCGGCGCGGCGACACCCTGGGGCTACGCCGTGCTCAACAAACCAACCCTGATGTTCCGGGACTTCCTGCGCACCGACGAGGGCATCGAGACGCTACCGACGGAGACGTTCGATGGGTTCGATGACTGGCTCGCGGCGATCGCCGGCCGAACCTCGGTCGCGGGCCGCCTCAACAAGCTGCTCGCCGGGAAGCGCGTCGTGTGGGTCGATCCCAACCCGCAGAACAACGATCTGGGCCGCCAACTCCTGAGCCAGACCGGCTCCGTCGAATCGCTCACCTCGCCGGACCAGCTCCAGGCCGCCGTGCACGAGAACGCGGATCTGATCCTCACGAACTTTGGGTACGACCCAGCCGCCGCCCATAGCCGTGCGTTCGATCTCCTCGATCGCGTGCGGACGTGGTAGACGAGGCCGCCGGTGATCGTCTTCGCCGCCAACCAAGCTCCCGACCGCCTCAGCGACAATCGCCGCCAGTGCTTGCGGCGAGGCGCGTGGGAGTACACGACCGCGTGGAGCGAGCTCTATCGCGCGATCGAGCTCGTGCTCGGCCGCGTGCCCGGCCAGACCGCCGTGTACTGACGTCGAACGATCGCCCAGGCAGACTCTTCAGTCGTCCCCTACCCCCCACAGATTCAAAGATTGGCCTCGGAGGCATTCGTGGTTCTGGTCCTCGTCGGTACAGGTGGTTTGATCCTGGTTGTCGGACTCGTCCTCATCGTGATGAGGACGGGAGCGGAGACCCACTCCAACATCGAGATGAAAGGGGTCAAGATCGCTGGACCCACCGGCTTGGTGCTGACCGCGCTCGGAGCCGGTCTCATGGTGACGGGGTTCGTGCTCCAGCAACGTGAACCGGTCAAGTCCCTTTTTTTGTGTGATTGCCTGAAGGGGGAACATCGGGATTCGTCGTCGGTGATCGGTCAAGCCGCGGCGGCGTAGGTGGTGTCGAGCTTGGTCATGTCGAGATAGGTGCGGTCACGCCAGATGCTCGTCGT
>JAPLLF010000925.1 GCA_026387715.1 Pseudomonadota bacterium | reverse complement strand
CCGGGAGCTCGCGATGCTCCAGCAGTGGATCGTCGCCGGCGTGGTGACGCGCAACTCGCTGATCTCGCGGAGCGGCAAGACGTGGAAGTCGCTCGGCGACATCGCCGAGCTCGCGCAGTACTTCACGATCGCCGACGAGGCGCGCGCGACGCGCGACGCCAAGCCGACCGCGCCACCCATCAAGCCGCCCGCGCAGACGATGATGGGGATCGGCAACGCGACGAAGACCACCGCCGCGGGCGGCACGATCGTCGACGACGAAGAGGGTCGAACGACCGGCAGCTTCAAGACGCAGCGCCGCGGCATCACACAGCCACCGCCGCCGCCGAAGTCGACGAAGACGCCCCCGATGGGGTCCGGCCTCGCGGTCCCACCGCCATCGCCAGCACCGCCGCCGCCACCACCCACGGCCAAGCCCTCGCCGCCCGCGGTGCCTGCCAAGGGCATGCCGAGCACGATGGTCGGCAATCCGAGCGCGGCCCTGGACGCGACCCTGCCGGCGCCACCGCGACGTGCGGCGACGCAACCTCCACCCCCGCCGATGCCGAAGGCCAAGGCCGCTGCCGTCGCCGAGCAGCCGACCGTCCAGGCCAAGCGCCCGACGACGCCCGCGCCGGTGGCGGCGCCGCCGGTGGTCGCCCCCCCACCCGCCGCGGAGCCCAAGAAGAAGGACAGCACGTGGGCCGAGATGCCCGCGCAGCTCCAGGGTGAGGACGCGCACGAGGCGCGGCCGTTCAGCGGCAAGATCGCGGCGATCACCGACGAGCCCGCCTTCGCCGCGAGCAAGCCCGGGCGCGTTCGCGTCGAGGCCGCCGACGAGTCGTCGTTCCAGACCGGCAAGGTCAGCCGCCTCGAGGAGGACGACGACGCGGTGCTGCCGCGTCGCAAGGGGTCGCGCGCCGGCGTGTGGCTCGCCCTCATCGCCCTGGTCGTCGTCGGTGCGGGTGTCGGCGCGGTCTACATGCTGGTGATCCGCAAGCCGGCCGACACGGTCGCCGCGGCGAAGCTCGACGCGGGCAGTGACGTCGCGGTCGTGACCAGCGATGCGGCGACTGCCGTCGTGCCGACGACGATCGACGGGGCGGCGACGCCCGCGGCCTCGGTGGTCACCCAGGCGCGTGGCGAGCTCGGACCCGACCTCGAGCCCCGCCTCCGCGACGCGATGAAGGCGCTCGACGGCAACGACGAGCCCGCGGCGCAGGCCATGCGCGCCCACCTCGCCGCGCGCCTCGCGCAGGACCTGCAGGATCGCGCCGGGCTGCTCACCGACAAGGCCGAGGCCGACAAGCTCCGCAAGGAAGCCCGGACGATCGTGATCGACGCGTCGACCCTCGCCCAGAAGGCGTACAAGGCGACGCCCGAGGCCGCCGACGCCAACCTGGCGATGGCCGAGGTGCTGCGGCTCCAGGGCAAGCGCCCCGCCGACATCAAGCGCTACGCCGATGCCGCGCGCGCCGACAAGGCGTGGACGCGCGACGTCGAGCTCGCCGACGCGCTCGTGCTCGTCCGCGACGGCAAGCTCGACGACGCCAAGCTCCTCCTCGCGAAGCAGGACGACGGCGACGGCAAGCTCGAGACCTCCGGTGACGTCCGCGCGCGGCTGCACCGCGCGCTGATCGAGCTCGCACAGAATCATCCCAACGAGGCCAAGGCGTTCGTCGATCAGGTCCTCGCCGCACAACCCGAGCACGCCACCGCACGCGCGCTCGGCGAGCGCCTCGTGACCCTCGTGACCAGCACCGATCCGCTGCCGCCCGAGGATCGCAAGGACGCCGGCGTCGGCGCGGGCTCGCAGGTCACCACCGGCAGCGGCAGCGGCAGCGGCAGCGGCTCGGCGACCAAGCCGCCCGACACCGCCGGCGGCGGCACGTACGACTCGTACATGCGCGAGGCCGACAAGATCGCCGACTCGAACTGCGCCCGGGCGCTCGAGCTCTACCAGAAGGCGCTCGACGTCAAGCCGGACAGCGCCGAGGCCCACACCGGCATGGGCTACTGCTTCGTCGACGCCAAGCAGTACGCGCAGGCGCAATCGAAGTTCCGCACCGCGCTGCGGTTCGCGCCGCGGTTCGAGCCCGCGCTGTTCGGGATCGCCGAGAGCTATCACTACCAGGGACGCAAGGACGACGCGATCGAGGCCTACAAGGCGTACCTCGTGGTGTTCCCGGGCGCGGCGAAGGCCGTCAAGGCGCTCGAGCGCCTCGGCGTCACCGAGGGTGGTGGCAGCGCGACGCCACCGACGCCGACGCCGACGCCGACGCCGACGCCGACGCCCGACGGCTCCGGCTCCGGCTCCGGCTAGCGCCCGTGCTACAAACGCGGCCATGCGCGCCCGTTTGTCGTCGTCGTCGCTCGCCATCTTCGCCTCCCTCGTCGCGTGCGCGTCGGGTGCGCCGTCGAAGCTCGACAGCGTCCAGTCCACGCGCGTGAACGCCGATCCGTGGGCGATGAGCGCCGTCGCGGGTGAGGGTGGCGCGGGTGGCGACACCGGCAAAGCCGACGGCCCGCTCGGGGGCCTCGATCTCAAGCAGATCTTCGACAAGCTCAAGGACAACATCGAGAAGCCCGGCCCCTACGAGGCGCCGCCGAAGTCCGCGGACTTCGATCTCGAGAAGCCGTACTGGGCGGTCATGGAGCTCGGCGGCGACGTCGTCGAGCGCAAGGCCTACGCGCTGCGCGGCGGCGGCGGCACCGAGCTCCGCGAGCTGGTCGGCCGGCTGCGCGACCTCGCGAAGAACGACAAGCTCGTCGGCCTCCTGTTGCGCGTCGACGGCATGGCGATCAGCGTGCCGGATCTCGTCGAGCTGCGCGTCGCGCTCCACGACTTTCGCGCGGCCGGCAAGCAGCTCGCGTGTCACGCCGAGGCCGCCAGCGACGCGACCTACCTGATGATGACGGCGTGCGACAAGATCGGGCTCGCGCCGCTCGGCCAGATCGCGATCACCGGCCCGAGCGCGATGCCCGTGCACCTCAAGCCGCTGCTCGACAAGTTCGGCGTGACCGCCGACTTCCTGCACGTCGGCGCGTACAAGGGCGCGGCCGAGCCGCTCACCCGCGACGCGCCGTCCAAGGAGATGGAGGAGACGCTCGGCGCGATCCTCGACGGCCGTTACGACACGCTCGTGGCGATCGTCGCCAAGGATCGCCACCTCGACGTCGCCGGCGTGAAGTCGCTCGTCGACACCGGGCTGTTCCCGTCGGAGCAGGCCAAGGCCGTCAAGCTCGTCGACGAGGTCGCGTCGTTCGAGGCGTTCCGCACGGCGGTCGTCGGCAAGGCGCCGTGGACCGAGCTCGAGGTCGCCAAGAAGGACGACGACATCGCGACGATGCTCAAGCTGATGCGCTTCATCGGCGCCGTGCCGGGCGATCGCCCCGCGGTCCCGCACGTCGCGGTGATCTACGCGACCGGCGACATCGTCGACGGCGACGGCGACGGCGTGATCGGCGCGCGCCAGCACATCGCGTCGAAGACCCTCGTCGCGACGCTGCGCGCGCTGACCGCCGACGCCAACGTCGCGGCGGTGGTGCTGCGCATCGACTCCGGTGGCGGCAGCGCGCAGGCGAGCGAGCTGATCTGGCAGGCCGTCGAGGAGCTGCACGCGAAGAAGCCGGTCGTCGTGTCGATGTCGGACGTCGCCGCGAGCGGCGGCTACTACATCGCGAGCGGCGCCGACCGGATCTTCGCGCTGCCCGACACGCTGACCGGCTCGATCGGCGTCGTCGGCGGGCGCATCTCGCTTGGACCCGCGCTCGCCAGGTTCGGCGTCAACGCGTACCCGATGGGGCGCGGCAAGCACGCGACGATGATGTCGAGCATGAAGGGCTGGACCGACGACGAGAGGGCCGTCATCCAGACCTCGATGGAGGAGGTCTACAAGGTGTTCGTCGGGCGCGTCGCCGCCGGCCGCAAGAAGACGCCCGAGCAGATCCAGCCGATCGCCCAGGGGCGCGTGTGGACCGGCACCAGGGCCAAGGAGCTCGGCCTGGTCGACGAGCTCGGCGGCCTCGACGAGGCGCTCGCCGAGGCGCGCAAGCTCGGCAAGATCGACGCCACCGTCGAGCTCGAGGTCTATCCGTCGGCGCCGACGCTGCGCGACTTCCTCGCCGGCTACGGCGCGGTGCACGCCCCGATGGGGCTCTCGGCGCTCGCCCAGCTCGCGGGGCTGACGCCCGCGACCGCGCGCGACGCGATCTCCGCGCTCGATCCCGTCGTCGGCGAGGCCGTGGGCCGCATGCTCGAGCTCGCGATGTCGTTCCGGCAGACGTCCATCCAGACCGTCACCATCCTCCCGTTGCTCAAGTGAGCGGGGGACGGCTCGCGCTCGTCGCGCTGCTCGCGACGGCGTGCAACGGCGCGGCGCCGCCACCACCGCCCGCCGCGGTCACCACCGCGCCGGCGCCCGCGCGCGTCGAGACCCGGACGTTCCACACCGACGCGCTCGGCGTGGACAAGGCGGTCGTCGTCTATCTCCCCGCGGGCTACGACGCGTCCGCGCGGCGCTACCCCGTCTTCTATTACCTGCACGGGCTCGGCGGCAACGAGACCGACTGGACCACGGGTGGGCACCTGCGCGAGGCCGCCGACGCGATGGCGCTCGCGGCGATCGTCGTGATGCCCGACGGCGACAACAGCTTCTACGTCGACTCGGCGCGGCCCGTCGACTACGACGCGTGCCGCGCGACCGGCGCGGGCATGTTGATGCCGGACCAGCCGCGCGAACACACGTGCGTGCGCGCGAGCCACTACGCCAGCTACATCCAGCACGACCTCGTGCGCTGGGTCGACGCGACGTACCGCACGATCGCCACGCGCGAGGGACGCGGCGTCGCGGGGCTGTCGATGGGTGGGTTCGGCGCGCTCGAGCTCGGCATGCGGTTCCCCGACACGTTCGCCGCGGCGGCGAGCCACTCGGGCGTCGACGCGCTGCTGTTCGCCGGCCCGATGCCGTACGTCGCCGGGCACCCCGAGCAGGCGACCCTCGTCACCGACGTGGCGACGTGGGGTGCGGCGATCGGCCCGCTCGGCGACTGGATCCGCGCGCTGCTCGGGCCCGACCTCGCCAGCTGGCGCGCCGTCGATCCCGCGACGCTCGCGACCACGCTGGCGCCGGGCACGCTCGCGCTGTACCTCGACTGCGGCACCGAGGATGATCTCGCGCTCAACCACGGCGCGACCTACCTCCACGACGTCCTGACCACGCGGAAGATCGAGCACGCGTTCTTCCTCGGCCCCGGGGGCCACGACTTCGGGTTCTGGCGCGCGCGGCTGCCGTCGAGCCTCGCGTTCCTCCGCGACCACCTCGCCAGGCCGTAGCCGTCAGCGTCGGGTGACGTAACCGATCAGCGTGAGCTCGACGAGGACGCCCCGACGACTGCCCTGATCGACGTTGCCGGACGGAAACACCAGGTCGAGCCACGGCCGCACCGAGATCGCCGTCGCGAACCCGCGCGACGGGCGCGTGAACTCCCAGCCGAGCCGCACGGGCACCTCGACCGCGACGCCGCTCGACGTGGGCGTGCGCCCGTAGATCATCCCGAGCCCCGGCGCGACGAACAGCCCGCCCGCGTCGCGCAGCGGATAGTAGACGGCGAATACGTCGAACCACGCGAAGCGCTGGCCATCCTCGGCGACGTTGCCGTAGTACACGTTGCCGAGCGGGACGTGCGCCGCGAGCTCGAGGCGCGGCGAGAGCGGCACGCGCACCTCGAGGTTGGCCGGCTGCAAGATGGGGTGGCTCGTGTCCACGCTCGTGCGCTCGCCGCCGAGCGCGAAGCCGCCGCCGAACCCCACCAGCCGCGTCGGCGCGACCCACGCGGCGACGATCGGCGCGGGCACGACGTCCGACGGCGCCTGGGCGTGCCCCAGCCGCGGCGCGAGCGACGCCGCCGTCGCCGCCACCACCACCCACGCGAGACGGCTCATGGGAGCACCACCTGGACGTGGCGCGTCAGGTGCTGACCTCCGAGCGAGACCTCGATGGTCACGGGGCCGGGCACGTAGGCCCCGGGCAGGTACATCCACTCGCCGAGCGACGCCCCGTCGGGCTGGACCGTGAACGCCTGGGACAGCGCGGTGTACGCCAGGCGATCGCCGGCGTCGTTCATGATGTCGGTGCGCTGGGCGATGCAGGTCTGGCCGCCCGCGCCGGTGAGGCGATGCGCGAGCACGAGCATGTCGGCGCCCTGGAAGCCATGGACGAGGGTCGCGGGCGCACCCTCGTCGAGCAGCTGGAAGGTCGTCTCGCCGGTGGTCATGTCGACGACGCCCTCGCCGATCGCCAGCGTGCCGACGGGATCGCTCGTGCTCTTGCCGCAGCTCGTCCCGGAGCCGGGTGAGATGACCTCGAAGAAGCCATCCGTGCCGCACTGACAGAGCCCCAGCAGGGTCACCCCGAGCGCGCCGCGTAGGAACGTGATCGTGATCGAGGTGATCGAGGTGATCGACATGGCGGTCATGATCCGATCGTCTTGAGCAGCGCGCGGATCGACGCCCGCGCCCGCTCGATGTGCTCGGCGGCCTGGCTGACCGCGCTCGACACCGCGACGACCGACTCGGTCTGGTCCATCAGCGCGGTCTCGTCGCTCGCCGCGCGCATGTTCGACCGCAGCGAGTCGATCGACTCCTCGAGCGAGCTGACGTGCTCGACCATCTCGGCGAGCGGCATCTGCGCGCCGGTCGCGGTCGACTCCTCGGCGTCGGCCAGCCGCTCGACCGCGTGCTGGAGGCGCGCCTCGAGATCGGCCGTCTGCTTCTTGAACGCGGCGTTGTCGCGCTCGGCGCGCTGGAGGCGCTGCTCGGACTCGGTGAACTTCGCGAGGATGCCCTCGTAGCGCGCCTCGCCACGCTCCTCGACCACGACGCGGCGGCTGGTCGTCTCGCCGTCGTCGTTGCGGGCGTCGCGCAGCTCGGACTCGAAGCGATCGCGCTCGAGCGTGACCTGCGTGAGCTTGCTGCGCGCCTCGCGCAGGTCGCGCTGGAACTGGGCGATCTCGCGCTCGGTCTCGGCGGCGAACGACCGCACGTTGTCGGCCTTCTGGAGCTCGCGCTCGAGCGCGGCGATCCGCTCGGCCGCCTCCGCGAGCTGCTGCCTCGACTCGGCCTGGCCCTGCGACGCACGGCCGCTCGCGGCCACGCGCTGCTCGAGCTCGCCGACGAGGGTCTCGAGCTGCCCGACGCGCTGCTCGGCACCCACCGCCCGCTGCTCGAACTGCTCGGCGCGCTGCGCGAGCTGCTGGGCGTGCGCCTCGAGCTGCGCGGCGTGGTGATCACCTTCGCGGGTGTGCTGCTCGAGCTCCTGGGCGTGCGCCTCGAGCTGCGCGGCGCGCTGCGTGAGCTGCTGGGCGTGCGCCTCGAGCTGCTGCGCCCGCGCGACCGCGTCGGCTCCGCGCTGGCCCTCGTCGTGAGCGCGCTGCTCGGCGTCGCGCGCGCGGAGCTCGACGGCCGCGAGCGCCTCGGCGTCGCCCCGCCCCGTCGCCGCCGCGCCGGCGGCGCCTGCCTTGGCGGTCGCGAGCTCGCGCTCGAGATACGACAGCCGGGAGATCGCCTCGTCGAGCTGGCGCTGCGTCGCGCTCGCGCGGCCGATCGCGAGGTCGGCGGCCTCGGCCGTCCGGCGCAGCCCCTCGGTGGCCTCCTCGATCTCGGCGGTGCGCGTCTGGGCGGCCTGCAGCGCCTCCTGGCTCGCCGCCAGCTCGGTCGTGCGGTCGGCCACCAGCTTCTCGAGCTCGACCAGCTTGCCGCGCATCTCCTTGGCGGCGCCGTCGCCGTCGGTGCGCGATCGCTCGAGGCTCGTGAGCTCGCCCTCGACGAGCTTGAGCTTGATGCGCAGCGAGTCCGCGAGCTCGCCGCTCTTGGTCGCCGCGGCCTTCGCGCTCGCGAGCTCCTTGTCGAGCGCCGCCTGCCGCTGCTGGGTCTCGCTGGTCGTCGCCTGGTGCGCCGCCACGGCGACCGCGAGGTCGCGCTCGAGCTCGACCTGACGCGCCTGCAAGCCCGCCACCTGGAGCTCGAGCGCGGCCTTCGCCGCCTCGGCGACCTCGGCGCGCTGCGCGAGCACCGGCAGGCTCACCTTGAGGTCGGCCAGCTCGCGCTCGAGCTGGGTCTTGCGATCGACGAGCTGCATCGCGGTCGACCGCTCGGCCGCGAGCTCGCGCGTCGCCTGGTCGAGCTTGCCCGAGAGCTCCTTGCGCGTCGCCTCGATGCGCGCCCCCACCTGCTGCTGCGCATCGGCGACCTTCGCGGCGGCGTCCTCCTCGACGCGGGCGACGCGCGCGTCCGCCTCGGACGTGAGCTGGACGAGCCGCGCGGCCCCACCCACCCGGGCGTCCTCGATGGCGCGCTGCGCGGTCGCCTGGGCCTCCGCGATCGCGTGCTGCGCCGCGGTGGTCGCGTGCTGCGCCGCGGCCTCGGCGGTCTCCGCGCGGGCGATCGCCGCGTCGGTCAAGGCGGCCTTGGCCTCGGCTTCGTCGGCGCGCCGCGCCGCGTCCGCGACCTCGCGGCCGACGTTCTTCCACCGCGAGTCGGCCTCGGCCGCGCGCCGCAGGGCCTCGGCGACGTCCTTGGCCATCGCCTTG
>JAPLLF010000042.1 GCA_026387715.1 Pseudomonadota bacterium | reverse complement strand
TCATGCGGCCGCGACCGCCGCCGGCCGGCCGGTGTACCCCGTACAGCACCTCGTGATCGCCGGCGACGCCGCGGCGCTCTACGTGTGGTCGGCGCTGCACGGCGCCTACGTCGAGCGCTGGCGGACCCCGTGAAGCTCGGGATCGTGCTGGCCACCCGGGCGGATCTCGACGACGCGCTCGCGCTCGCGCGCGCCGCGCGCCGCGCGCGGCTCGAGGTCGTGATGTTCGCCATGGACGCGGGCTGCGCCGCCCTGGCCTCGCAGCCCGCCCGCGTGCAGGCGCTGCTCGACGACGACTGCGAGATCACGGCGTGCTCGAACTCGGCCGTCGGGCTCGACCTCCCCGACGGGGTCGTGCGCGGCAGCCAGGACGATCACGCGGCCGTCGTCGGCACCTCCGATCGCCTCGTGGCGTTCACGTGATCGTCGCCGTCCTCGTGCGGACGACCGAGCCGCATCGCCAGAGCGAGGCGCTGCGCGCGGCGCTCGGCCTGACGCTGCGCGGCGCGAAGGTCCACGTCGTGATCGACGCCCCCGTCGCGACGTCCCTCGCGCAGCGCGCGATCGACACCCTGCGCTCGTTCGGCCACGTGGTCGACGCCGACCTCACCGCGGTCGCGCGGGCGGACCGCGTCGAGGTGTGGACGTGACCTCGGGCCCCCACAGGATCACCCTGCACCTGGTCCGCGGCGAGGCCGTCGACGGCGGCCCGCCCCTGGACCTCGTAGCCGATCACGACTGGATCGTGTATCTCCACCCCTCCCCGCGGCTAGTCACCCCTGCCCCGATCCCCGCCGGTTTGATCGATCATGACCACCTCCTCCGCCTCATCCTCGCCGCCGACCGGGTCCTCACCTGGTAGCGAGCTCGATCTCGTCGGCGAGATCTGTCCGTTCACGTTCGTCCGCACCAAGCTCGCGCTCGAGGCGCTGCCCCTCGGCGCGACCCTGCGCGTGATCGTCGACCACGAGCCGGCGGTCCGCAACATCCCGCGCAGCGCCGTCGAGTGGGGTCAGGGCGTCGCCGGCGTCACCCAGCTCGCCCCCGACCGCTGGGCGATCGACCTGACGAAGCACGTGCGCTAGATTGCCATCATGTCGATGACCAAGCTCGATGCGCTCCGCACCCGGCTGGCCGGCTACGACCAGGTCGTGGTCGCGTTCTCCGGCGGCGTCGATTCCGCCTTCCTGCTCGCCGTCGCGGCCCAGGCGCTCGGCGACCGCTGCCACGCGGTCACCGCGGTCTCGCAGACGATGGCCCGCTCGGAGATCGCCGATGCCACGGCGCTCGCCCGCGAGCTCGGGCTCGGCGAGCGCCACCACGTCGTCGAGTCGCACGAGCTCGAGGTCCCGGGCTTCGCCGACAACCCGACGCACCGCTGCGCCCTGTGCAAGACCGAGCTGATGGAGGTCGCCGGGCCGATCGCCCTGGCGCTCGGCGGCGCGCCGATCGCGCTCGGCACCAACACCGACGACCTCGGCGACGTGCGCCCCGGCATCGCGGCCGCGCGCGATCGCGGCGCGTACATGCCGCTGGTCGACGTGGCGATGTCGAAGGCCGAGGGCCGCGCGTTCTCACGCGACCTCGGGCTCCGCACGTGGGACCAGCCGCAGCTGGCGTGCCTGTCGTCCCGGTTCCCCT
>JAPLLF010001291.1 GCA_026387715.1 Pseudomonadota bacterium | reverse complement strand
CTGGAGCAGCGGGAGCTCGGCGCGCTTCGTCTCGATCTTCGCCAGCTGCGCGGCGTTCTCGACGAGGATGACCCTCGACTCCGAATGATGGACGATGTACGCGACCTCCTCGGCCGAGCACGTCGTGTAGATGCCGGCGGGCGCGCCCCCGGCCATCATCGCGGCGTGATCGAAGATCACCCACTCGGGGCGATTGAAGCCGAGGAGCGTGACCGTCCCACCGGGCGGGAGCCCCAGCGCGATCAGCGCGCGGGCGGCCTGCCGGATCTGATCGGCGTAGGCACGCCAGGTGGTCGGCTGCCATCGACCGTTGACCTTCGCCTGATAGGCGATCGCCAGTGGCTCCTGCGCCGCTCGCTGGAGGACACGAGCTGGAATCGACTCATGCGTCATGTGAACGCGAGTCTACGTGGTTTGGAGGTCGGCCGTGACCGACCTCCTCACTTGTTCGCCTACTTGTTCGCTAGGCTCACCCTGGCGACAGCCGGACTACTTCTTCTTCGCGTTGCCAGTCGCCGTGTACGTCGTCGACCGCTTCTCGCCCTTGCCCTTGATGGCGCCGTCGGCGATCAGCTTGCGAACCGGCAGCTGCAGGTCCTTGGTGCTGGTCCCAAGTGCCTTGTTGATCTGCTCGATGCGCATGCCCGGATTCGCCCGGACGTAGTCCAGAAACGTGTCCTGGAGCTTGTCGAGGTCCTCGGCCGTACGCTTCTCACCCTTGCGCCGCGCCGCGCCACCGCTGGTCGCCGGTGCCGCCGCACCGCTGCCGCGCCGCGCGCCACGCCCTCCCCCGCCGCCCACGTCGACGCCTGCGAGAGCTTCGGTCGCGGCGCGACGCCACAGCGCCGTCAACGACGCGACGAACTCCTCGACCAGGGTCTGGATGTCGGACTGGAAGTTACTCATGATTCTTCTGGATTCTTTCGTAAGTGGGTCGAACGGAGAAATACAATCGGAACGCGCGGATTCCAACACGATACGAGATGCTACACAACATCAGATCTCGTCGATCACCTGTTGCGAACTCGCAATGACTCCCGAGAACTCACGATCTCGACGCACCTGCTAGGGTGCCGCCGTGACCATCCCCGCGCGCTGTCGTCGGTGTAATTCCGACGAGGTGACCGGCTCGGGGTGGTGTGGCACCTGCGAGTCCGCCTACGACACGTGGAATCGACGTCACGCGAGCGACATCATCGTGTCCGTGCTGGGAGGCACCGTGGTAGTGGCCTTCGCGGGCATCGGCCTGCCGCTGCTCGGGCTCGGGTGGGTGATCGCGGCGACCGGCGCGCTGAGCGCGGCAGCCACGATCGTCGGGATCAGCCGGGTGCTCCGCCGTCGACGTCGTCGCCAGTTCCTCGACACGAGCCTCCCGAAGGCCTACCTGCCCAGCGGGAGGTGAGCCAGAGTCGCCGCGTCTCGCCGGGGTCGAGATCGATGATGGGAGTCCCGCTCGCGCTCGCGATGTCCGGATATGGGGGAGTGAGCCACTCACCGCTTCCGACTCCCGGGATCGCACGACCTCGACCATCACCAGGCCGTGCGCCGAAACGGCTACACCTCGACGATCTGGTATTGCCTGCTACGGTATCGCGCGCCGTACCACCGCGCGCATCTCGAGCGCGATCATCTATCGTGGTGGATCAGCCGCGCGATTCGTAGACGACGCGGCCCGGCAGCTCGAACGCGGTCAGGAAGCCACCCTTGCCGCACGCGGTATCGAGGCCGACGCACGCGGGCCCCGCCCACAGGTCGGACGGATCGTCGGGGGTGTAGGTCGACAGCTCGTTCGGCAACGTGCGCGTCGTCGTGTGACCGAACACCACGAGCTTGCCGCGATAGTTCTCGAAGAAGTCGCGATCGCGCAGCCACAGGAGCGCGCGCGGTGGCTTGACCTCCGACGGATGCGGGAACACGCCGTTGCTGCGCTTGATCCCGGCGTGCACGAAGATCGCGTGCTCGTTCTCGTAGAAGTGGCGCAGCCCACGAAACCAGCCGAGCACCTCGGTTGGCAAGAAGCTGCCGGACATCATCGCGGCGAGCTCGGACTCGGTCGGCAGCTCGTCCTCCGCCGGCGGCGGGCCGTCCGCCCACGAGCGCAGCGACTCGAAGCACCCGTTGCCGCGCGGGAACACGAACTCGGCCCACCCGCGATCGACCACCTCGAGCCACGCGTCCTCGTGGTTGCCGCGCAGCGACACGACGTTGGCCGGGCTGGTCGACTCGAAGTCACGCACCCACTGGACCACCTTGGCCGAGTCGGGCCCGCGGTCGACGTAGTCGCCGAGGAACACGACCGTGTCCTCCGAGGTGATCTTCGGCAGCCGTGTGAACAGCTTCTCCAGGCACGCCAGATCGCCGTGGATGTCGCCGATCGCGAAGGTCCGACCCATCGGGCGCATCGTACTGTAGGAACTGGCCACAGTGCCGGTTCGACGTCGACAACCACGACGATCTGGCGACCAACTTTCGCGCTGTTGACGCGGCACGAGTTGTGAAACCATCGGCGACATGCGGCATGTCGCGACGCTGGCGTTGATCCTCGGTTCGACCTCGATGGCCTTCGCCGATGACGGCGAGGACTACGGGGGGCCATCATCGGTCGAGCCCGTCGCGCCGCCCGCGCCGTACGCGGCGCCGATCGTCGACGCCGCGCCGACGGCGCCGTCGGTGATGGCGACGCGGTGGTCGATCGGGCTCGGCGTCGGTTCGTTCACGGTGGCGCCCGAGCAGAGCCCCGACGCGACCACCGACTTCGACATCACGGAGCTGTCGCTGCGGTTCCGCGCGACCTACCACCTCGAGCTCGAGCTCAACCTGATGGGTGGGCGCCAGGTGCTCGCCGACGGTACGCAGGGTGGCCAGGCGCTCGGGGGCGGCACGCTCGGCCTGCGCTACCGGTTCGCCGCCGCGCAGCCGTGGAACTGGTGGGTGATGGCCGGCGTCGGCGAGACCACGATCGCCGATC
>JAPLLF010000545.1 GCA_026387715.1 Pseudomonadota bacterium | reverse complement strand
ATCGCGGGCAGCCGCTGTCCGCGCACGCGTTCCTCGCGAGCTGCGAGCGCGCGATGGCGAGCGTTCCGGACGTTCGCGGCGTGATGTTCGCCAGGTTCTCGGGGGCGCTGCACGCGTTGCACTACCGGCGCGAGGTCGTCGATCGCGCACGCCTCTATCGAGCTGGCGAGCGCGGCGTGCCCGCGCGCCCGCTGACGGTCTCTCTCCAGGCGTTCACGATGCCGGGCCGGATCGTGGTGCGCTCCCACGATCGTCCGGCCTTGACCTACGTGGCCTACGGCGTGAGCGAGCGGGGGATCCGGCCGGTCGCCGAGCAGGCCATCCCGGAGGTCGAGCACGCGGCCTGGCAGGACGCGCTCGTCGCCGCCAACATGCGGGTCGGGGGCATGGTCGGTGCGCTGGTGTGGGCGTTCGGCAGCGACGACTACGTGTTGTGGCGATCGGGCGTCGATGCGGGCCAGGGGACGCGGACGGCGATGGCGGACGTGCTCGGGGTCATCGCGTCGCCGACGGGGATCCGGCTTCGCCGACGCGGCGCTCGCGAGGACCTCCTCGTCGCCCTCGATGATGCGCGCGCATGCGCGACGTGTGCCCGCGAGCTCGCGCGGTGGCGTGGCTGCGCGTTCGTCGACGAGACATGAATCACGTCACGGAGATCCCGAAGTACGCCGCGATCGGCTCGTCGGATCCGAGCACGAACTCGAGCGTCGTCACGCGATCGCTGGCGAGCGCCGCCGCGAACGCGAGCCAGCGATCACCGCGACCGGGCGGGGCGAGGGCCGTGGCGACCTCGCGACACGTCGTGGGCGACGGATCGGCGATCGCGACGACGACGTGGTCGAGGCGATCGCGCCGGGCGACGCAGCGGATGGTGGTCGTGCGCGCGCGCGCGGCCACCCGGGTGACGAGGCGAAGCTCGTCGGCAAGAAGCCCCATCGCCGCGAGACCCTCCGCGAGGCGCGGCGGCGTGGTCGAGCGTTCGAGCTCGACCCGCGCGTCCTGCCCGGGGTCACCGGAGAAGATCGTCGCCCGGACGACGCGCTCGCATCGGTCCTCGTCGCCGAAGTGCCGCAGCCGGGCGCCGAGCGCCGCGCACACGTCCGGATCGACGCCGATGGCGGCGGCCGCCACGAGCTCCGCGGCGAGCGTCGCGGACCCCGTGATCGCGAGCGTGGCGGTGTCGCCAGCGGGGCCGTCGCCGGTCGGGCCATCCCACCCGATGCCGCGCTCGACCCGCAGGGCGCCGGTGCGCGCGATCGCCGCGCGCGACAGCGCCTTGCTGCCGCTGATCGCGACCGCGAGGTTCGCGGCCCGTCGGGCCGTCCACGCATCGGTGGGGGCGGCGACGCGGACCGCGTACGTCCGCAGCTCGACGTCGGTCACGGCGACGACGTCCGCGAGTCCGTCGGCGACCGCGGTCAGCTTGGTGATCAACGGCCCGACGTCGAGCTTCAGCAACGCGGCGGCGGCGGCGAGCCTGGTGGCGATCATGATGACGCCGTCACTATACTCGCGCGGTCGCGTGGTCGCGGTATCGTGTCGCCATGAGCGACGAAGCCCCGCATCTCCTCCGGCTCACGCGCTTGCTCGAGCAGCGCCAGGCTCCGGTGTTGCCCGTCCTCAGCGCGGTCACGGTGTCGGGAACCTCGGCGGTCTACCTCGCGATCTCGACGCGGACGCGTCGCGTCGACCTGTTGATCCCGTTCCACCCGGACGCGCTCGCGGCGGTCGCCCCACAGATCCCCACGCCCGCGATCCCGGCGCGCGCCATGCTCCGGATCAGCATCGACGGCGACCGGCTCGGGGCCGCGCTCCAGATCGCCGGCGCGCCGACCGCGCGCGCGGCCGTCGACGAGCTGGCCGAGCCGGGCATGCGCGACATGTGGTTCGCGATCGTCGACGCGATGCCTGCGCTGGGGCAGGGCGTCATCAACGGCCGCACCCGGTTCCTCACCGACGAGCGCAGCGCGATCGCGGTGAGCTACCCGGGGCGCGATCCGGACGCGGAGGCTCACCTCGTCGCCGGCCTCGACGCGCTCGCCGCGCAGCTCGGCCTGTCGGAGCCGCAGCGCACACTGTGGAAGGCGCTCCATGCGTCCTTCGGCAGCCAGACCGGCGTCGCGATCACCACGCAGTGCACGCCCGCAGGGTTGGCCCCCTACCTCGGGTGCCTGTACGCGGCCACCGCGTGGGATCAAGCCGTCACCTTGACGACGATGATCGTCGACACGGCGGCCGCGCGCGCCGTCGCCGCCGACCTGGGGACGCTCGCCGGCACGCTGGAGGCCGACGAGCTGCGCGGGATCGAGGTGGTTTTCGGGGCCGAACCGCTGCCCGACGTCGTCGTCTGGGTCGTCCTGCGACCGGCGTGACGTGTAGAGTCGAGCTGTGACCACGCCGATCCTTCCGTTCGCGTCCCCGGGACGCGTCGTCGCGCGCAGCTACGCGGCGACCGATGAAGTTCGCTACGCCGCGTACGAAGTGAGCCTCCGAGGCGCGAAGATCGTCGCCCAGCAGGTCGTGCCGGCGACCGAGCGTGCCGTCTGGCTTGCGGCGCTGCGCGCGGCCGACGTTCGCGTCGGAGGCATGTACGGCGGCAACAGCTTCGTGTGGCTGTGCGACGACCGCGGGTACGTGATCTGGCGGGGCGAGGACGGTGGCCTCGTCACCGGCCAGCGCGCGGAGCTCGCCGACGTGGTCGGGGTGCGCACGTTCATCGGCGACGACTATGTCGAGCGGGGGGTGCTCCTCGACCTCCGCGATGGCGGCACGCGCCCGCTGGTCCAGGAGACCGACCTCGCGGCGAGCGTGGATCCGTCGTACACGGCGAACGAGTTCATGATGTCGGACGCGAAGTGGTGCCTGTACTGCGCGCGCGATCTGGCACGCTGGCTCGGCGTGCCCCTCCACGACGACGCGTTCGGGACCTCGCCAGGAGACCTTCAAGATGGGCCGTAGCGACACGCTGGCTGGGCGGTGGTGGTTGATCCAGCCGGTCACGCCGGCGATCGATCCACGCGCGCTCGCGGCGCGGCTGGGCCTCGGGTTCGTGGGTTTCCTGCCGCCGTCGATCCTCGACGTCCCGGGGCGCGTCGTGATGGCCTGTCGCGAGCAAGTGCCGATGGATCCTGCGATCCGCAGCGAGCGATTGTCGAGCAACCCGCAGGCCGCCGGCTGGCTGGTCGTGAACTGGCGGACGGAGATCGAGCCGCTCTCCGATCCGGGCTTCGAGCTCGTGACGGTCGCCCCACCGGATGGTCAGCCCGCCGCGGGACTTCCGACATGGCCGGTCACGACGTGGATGAGCTCCTAGGTTACCCTCGCGTCGTGGCCTCCCTGACCGAGCTCCTCGACATCCAGCAGGCGGCCGTCCGCATGTTGAAACCGCTCGTCCATGCAACCCCGGCGGCGCTGCTCGCCGCCCTGCAGCCGCGCGACGAGGACTACGACGCTGTCTTCCTCCCCGACGCGGCCGCGCGGGCACGCGCCGGCTACGCGTCGCTGTGGGCGTCGCCGCCGCCGGGGCTCGGTAAGCCCGATCAGTCCGAGGTCGAGGCGATCGCGACGCACGCCGAGGCGCTGTCTGGAGACACCGCACTGCCAAATGGTTACAAGCGCATCTCCCAGCTCCTCAAGCCCGGCGTGGTCTGGCTCGCGTTCAAGGTGCGCGCGCCGACGGCGAGCGCCGGGATGGCCTACGACGGGCTCGTGTGGCTCGACGGGCGCTGGGCGTGGTTCCCCAAGCCCTGGCGGGTGATCGCCGAGCCCGAGGGGAGCGCGTCGTGAACCTCAAGGCGATCATGATCTGCGAGGACGTCCGCCTCGAGGTCGCGGGCACGCTGACGATCGTCGGCGCCTACAACGACCGGCTGATCGCCCCGCCGGGAGAGGGGCCGATCAACATCCCGCGGTTGACGTTCCTCGCCGTCGTCGGGGGCCTGCGGGGCATCCACCAGCTGGGCGTCCGGCAGCAGCTCCGCGCCGTCGACGATCCGGTGCCCTCGAGCCAGCCCGCGCTGGATCCGCAACCCCACGACCCCCAGGCCGAAGAGCACAACTTCGTGTTCTCGATCGCGCCGGTCAGCTTCCCATCAACCGGCGCCTACGAGGCCGTGATCGAGCTCGATACCGGCGCGCGCCAGGCGACCTACCGCTATCGGTTCCAGGTCGAGCGCGCGAAGGACGCGTCGTGAGCTACCCGCGGTACTACGCGGTAAACGATCGCCCGGTGAAGCTCGTCGCGCGGCCCACCGGCGAGGTCGACGCGCTCGTGTTCGACTTCGCGTCCGGTGGCTGGAACGCGGAGCCGTCGTACTTCGCGAAGATCAGCGGCGGCGGCGACGTCGACGGGCACTCGCAGGCGAGCTTCGACAAGCTCGTGGCCGAGACGCGCCTCCTGTCGGCCGGCAAGCGGCACGCACGCCCGATCGCGTGGGCGGCCACCGGCGACGCTCCACGGCCGTATCGCGCCTCGGTCGAGGGAAAGCTGTTCGAGGTCCGCCTCAACGCCGACCCCGCGACGCCGTACACGCTGTTCGTCGACGGAGAATCCATCGAGGATCTCGTCGATTGGCCGAGCGCATGGACCAAGCCTCCCGGAGCAAACCAGCCATGACGAAGAAGCCTATCGAACCCACCCCCGACCCCGCGGTCCCCATGCAGCCCGATCAGCTCGCGGGGCTCGTCGAGGTCCTCGCGCTCCTCGTCGGCCCGCTCCACCAGCAC